>CBFCZA010000015.1:0-16475 GCA_965602285.1 uncultured Curvivirga sp.
TAAAAGATGAAACCTGAAAAAGACCGCTCCAAACTATTTAATCGCCGGGCAATGATGCTTATCAGTGGGAAGATGGCTCTTCTTGGTGGTCTTGCTGGACGGATGTATTATTTACAGGTGGTTGAATCTGAACGCTATAAAGTGATGGCGGAAGATAATAGGATTAATTTCAGATTATTGGCTCCTCCTCGTGGGTTCATTGTTGACCGTAGTGGTGATTATCTAGCTATTAACATTCAAAACTACCAAGTTATTTTAGTGCCAGAGCAAGCTAATAATAAAAAAACCAAATCGACCGTAAAGAAAGTTTTGGCTAAATTAGCCATTTTAATTGGCCTAGAAGATCATGAAATTCGTAGAATTTTAAAAGAAGTTTCCCGTAGACGTGCTTTTGTACCTGTGAATGTGCGGCAAAACCTTTCATGGGAAGAAGTCAGTCGCATTGGTTTAAATACTCCAGACCTTCCCGGTGTAACGATTGAAGTAGGACAGACCCGCCACTACCCATATGCAGAATCCATGGCCCATGTGATTGGTTATGTTGGTGCAGTTTCTGAAAAAGAGTTAACAGGAGATCCCCTTTTGGAATTGCCTGGCTTCAAAATTGGAAAGCGCGGCATTGAAAAGGTCAATGATTTGGCACTTCGTGGAAAAGGCGGCAATAGTAAGGTAGAGGTGAATGCCCTTGGTCGTATCATTAAGGAAGTAGAGCGCGTCGAAGGTTTACCGGGCTATGAATTGAAACTTACTTTAGAAATGCAATTGCAAGATTTTGTGGGTTCGCGAATTGAAAATGAAAAAGCCGCAGCGGTTGTTGTTATGGACGCAAATAATGGCGATGTTTTATCATTGGTTTCTACGCCATCATTTGATCCTAATGCTTTTAGTGAAGGGTTGAAAATCCAAGAATGGAAAGATCTGATCAATAACCCTTATAAGCCCCTGACGAATAAGGCAATAGCTGGGCAATATGCTCCGGGTTCAACCTTTAAAATGGTCGTTGCACTCGCGGCATTAAAACACGGTATACCCCCAGACCATGTCGTTCATTGTCCAGGGCATATGGATGTGGGAGATCGTCGTTTCCACTGTTGGAAAAAACGTGGACATGGAAATGTTAAATTAGTTGATGCAATTCGCGGTTCTTGTGATGTCTGGTTTTACGATGTGGCACGGAAAGTTGGTATTGATAATATTGCCGATATGGCCTTTCGTCTTGGTTTAGGGGAACGTAGCGGTCTAGGTCTTGATGGTGAGAGTAAAGGATTAATTCCAACTAAAGCTTGGAAGAAACGGACATTGAAACAAGGCTGGCATTTAGGGGAAACCTTGATTGCTGGAATTGGTCAAGGTTTCGTTTTAGCCACACCTGTTCAATTAGCCTTGATGACCTCGCGTATTGTAAACGGTGGAAAGGCGGTAACGCCACGACTAACCCGCCAACGTTTTGATGGTGATAATCTGTTGAATGTTGAAGAGGATGTCACCTTTGAAGATCTTGGAATACCTGATGCTCATTTGAAAATCGTGCGTGATGCTATGGATGAGGTTGTTAATCACCCTCAAGGAACAGCCCGTAAATCAGCCATAAAAATTGATGGGCGTGAAATGGGCGGTAAAACAGGAACCAGTCAGGTGCGGCGAATTAGTGAGGCAGAACGTGAAGCTGGTATCCGCAAAGGGGAGGATATCATGTGGCGTTTGCGTGATCATGCCTTATTCATTGGTTATGCCCCCGTTGATAAACCCCGTTATGTGGTCAGTGTGATTGTCGAACATGGTGGTGGTGGTTCTACTGCTGCGGCACCCATTGCAAAAGACGTGTTGATGATGGCGCAAGAATTAATGGCAAACATAGAACAGCAGAACGAACAAACTAACCCGAAGAAGCAAGGATAATGATATGCGCTTGATGGGTGAAATTGGCAAAAAAGAACTGACGCTTGCACAAAAATTTTGGCAATTGAATTGGAGCTTAATGCTCATCATCTTTATTGTTGCAGGTGTTGGTATCGCAATGTTGTATTCCGCAGCAGAGGGCAGTTGGGACCCTTGGGCATCACGACAATCTATTAGGTTTGCTATTGGTGTTGTATGTATGATGGTCATCGCCCTTATAGATATCCGAATATGGATGCGGTTTTCATATATTCTATATGCCATTGGTTTTTTGCTTTTGATTGCTGTGGAAGTTAGTGGTCAGGTCGGTATGGGCGCCCAGCGTTGGATTGATTTGAAGGTTATCGTGCTACAGCCTTCTGAAATTATGAAAATTGCTTTGGTACTTGCTCTCGCCCGTTATTTTCATAGCGTTCCGATTGAAGATATCGGGCGTATTCGAACCTTAATCATACCCCTATTATTGGTTTTTGCACCTGTGGGTTTGATTTTAAAGCAACCAGACCTTGGTACGTCGATCATGCTGGTCGCGGGAAGTGGCATTATTTTCTTTTTGGCAGGCGTACGAATATGGAAATTTGTCCTCGTTATCATTGGTGTTTTAGCTTCTCTTCCTGTGGTGTGGAATCATATGCATTCCTATCAACAAAATCGTGTTTTAACGTTCTTAGATCCAGAACGTGATCCATTGGGGGCCGGCTATCATATTATGCAGTCCAAGATTGCGATGGGAGCTGGTGGGGTCTTTGGTAAGGGGTTTACGCAAGGAACTCAGAGCCAATTGAAGTTTCTGCCGGAAAAACAAACTGATTTTATTTTTACGATGTTAGGTGAAGAGATAGGTTTAGTCGGTGGATTGGGGCTCATGGGGCTTTATGCGATCATTATGATTTATGGAACTGTAATTGCTATGCGATGTCGAAATCATTTTGGCCGTTTAGTGGCGCTAGGGGTAACGACGACATTCTCTCTTTATGCATTTATTAATATTGCGATGGTGATGGGGGTCATACCGGTGGTAGGTGTGCCATTGCCGATGGTTTCTTATGGGGGAACCGCAATGCTAACCGTAATGATTGGTTTTGGCTTGTTGATGAATGCCTATGTGCATAGAGATTTAAGAATTCCAAGAAATTGGAGAGAGATGTAAAAAAAGGCCTTAGAAAATATCTAAGGCCTTTTTTATGAGATGTTATAATCTTTTAGTAAGATTAGCTCGTTGCGCCAAGAATGACGAAATAGATAATAGCAGCAAGACCACCTGATGCAGGAACTGTGATGATCCATGCTGAGGCAATTTTAAAGACTGCAGAACGGGCTACAAGCTCTTGTTTATAGGATTTCTTTAAGGCTTTTCTGTCTTTCTTTGATAGGCCGATAGCTTTGCTTTTCTTTTTAAGCTTCTTCATCATTTTCCCACGCTCTTTGAACGGGGCAGCTTCAAAAGCTTCTAGGAAATCATCAAGTTCTTGACTATCTTCATCTTCATAATGCATGCGAATATTTGCTATGCGATGATGATAGTTATTTTTAATAGCTTCACGCAGGAAGCCCACACCAAATACCGCGCCAATTGCCACATGGGTTGAACTTACAGGTAGGCCCAGTTGGCTTGCGATGATCACGGTGATAGAGGCTGCCATAGCAATGCAAAAGGCGCGTGTTTGGTCAAGTTCTGTAATTTCTGACCCAACAGTTTTAATGAGCTTTGGACCATATAAAGCTAAGCCTAAAGAAATACCAATGGCACCAACAAGCATAACCCATAAAGGAATGGTCGCTTTACTAGTAATACCCCCTTGCATGAGGGCTTCTGTTATTGCTGCGAGTGGGCCAACAGCGTTTGCAACATCATTGGCACCATGGGCAAAACTTAGAAGCGCTGCTGCAAAGATAAGAGGAATTGTGAAAAGCTTATTCACGCTGTCTTTTTCATTCTCAAGCTTACTTGCAGCCTTTGCTATCATCGGACGAACAATGAAGTAGATTGCTGTGGCGATGGCTAAGCCGTAAATAAGAGCCATTTTGAAATCGACTTTAACGATTTTTTTAATGCCTTTAAGAATCAAATAAGTGCTAAATGCCCATGCCATAATACCGATGAGAACAGGAACCCAACGTTTTGCTGCCTGTATACGATCGGGTTTATAGGTGATGGCTTGTTTTACAAAATAAAGGAAGGCGGCAGCAATCAATCCACCCATTACAGGAGAAATAAACCAACTTGCCGCGATGGAACCCATTCTGTCCCAATTCGCAACGCCTAGCCCACCTGCGGCTATACCTGCGCCTAAAACACCGCCAACAATGGAATGGGTAGTTGAAACAGGCATGCCAAAGAATGTAGCCAAATTAAGCCAGAGTGCACCCGCAAGAAGGGCAGACATCATCAACCAAATAAAAGTTGACGTATCAGTGATACTTGATGGGTCAATAATGCCTTTTTTAATGGTAGTAACAACGTCACCACCTGCAATGATCGCGCCGGCTGATTCGAAAATAACGGCGATGAGAATTGCACCTGCCATGGTTAAGGTCTTAGACCCAACCGCCGGACCTACGTTATTAGCAACATCATTTGCACCAATGTTCATCGCCATATAGGCACCAATGACACCAGCAGCGATAAGTAAATGACCGTGTTCTAACCCAACGGATAGAATGCCTGTATATATGGTGATTGCGACAATGAAGAGAGCCGCTATTCCTAAACGGAAGGTTTCTTGGCGGCGACGTGATGAAACGTTTTTCATTTGGCTTAACGTTTTTAGTTCATTCATAATGATGACTCATCTAGCTATAATTAAAATCTATAGATGCCCATAGCATAAATGATAGTAACAGTATAGGCGAAGAGGGTCTAACAATCAATTTAAGGGGGTGCAAGTTAATATTTCACTATGATCTTCACAAATAGAATGAATTAGCATTGTTTGAATTGTGATGTTGGTCTAACAGATAAGTTGATTTCTAATTAGTAAGTTTGTAAAGGCCAGTATTATGTTCGAAGATTATGTGAATAGCTATTATACACAAACTCGTATGGATTCTTCTTTTCCTGAGTTATCAGAAGATCACGATAGTCATGTTTGTGTGATTGGTGGTGGTCTTGCAGGTTTAAATACGGCTATTGGCCTAGCTGAACGTGGAAAGTCAGTTGTGTTGCTTGAAGGCAATAAAGTTGCTTGGGGGGCATCTGGTCGAAACGGTGGTTTCGTTTCTAGTGGTTATTCTGTTGGTACCGATGATTTGGAAAAGAAGGTTGGTCTAGCCCAAACCCAAGAAATGTATCAATTAACCAAGGATGCCATGACGCTTATCCGATCGCGCATTGAAAAACATGATATTGATTGTCAGGTGGCAGAGGGAAATATCGAGGGGCACCTTTGGGATAAGGCGAATACCGCGCCAGAAGATGCAGCTGATTTCAACGATAAGTTCGGTGGTTCACTGGAATATTGGGATAAGGATAAAACGCAATCCCATTATCATACTAAGGCGTATAAGGGGGCAATATATGATCCGAAAGCCTTCCATTTTCATTCGCTGAATTATGCACTTGGCCTTGCTAAGGCGGCAGTGGCTGCGGGGGTAAAAATTTACGAGAATTCACGGGTTGTTTCCATTGATGAAAGCGCGGCTAAAATAAAAGTAAAAACAAATAAGGCTGTTGTTTCTACAGATCATATTGTTCTGACGTGTAGTGGTTATATAAAAGGGCTTTATCCGAAGTTAAGCCGTGCGACCTTGCCTATAACTACTTATGTGATGGTCACAGAACCTTTGGGTGATAGGTTGGCTACAGTGACCGATAAAGCCTATTCAGTGATTGATGAGCGTATTGCATGTGATTATTGGCGCCCATTACCCGACGGTTCAACCCGAATTCTTTGGGGCGGTCGTGTTACAGCTTTTCCAGCTCATCCTGATAAAGTTGCCCAGATTATGCGTAAATGTATGTTGCGTATTTATCCGCATTTGGCAGATGTGAAGGTTGAAACTGCATGGTCCGGTGTGATGGGATATGCCCGCCATAGAATGGCAATGATTGGCAAAATACGCGATAATGTATGGTATAATACCGGTTATGGTGGACATGGTATGGCTGGAACGACAGTTGGTGGGGAAGTCATTGCAAGTGCTATTGCGGAAGGCAGTGAAACTTACAAACTGTTTGAACCTTTTGACCTTCCATACGCAGGAAGTGTGTTCGGCCCAATAGCAGCACAGAGTTATTATATGATGAAGTATCTTAAGGATGAGTTTAAAATTTGGCGGGGATAGCTTTCTAGTAGGGCTTGCTATGTAAAGCTTTATAATTTACTAACATTACATATTACTTATTATTAATCTAAAAGATTGAGCATCCTTGTGATGAAGCAATATATTTTTTTATTTGTTATTCTTATTTCCCTTTTATTTACGGTATCGGCTAAAGCTGAAAAAATGAATTTTTGGCCCTTGTCTGAAACAACTCCCAGTCACGTATATGCATTATGGTACAATATTAATAACTTGCTATTAGACGCAGCCCCTACGGATAATTTAAAAAAGGAAATGTCATCTATTGATATTCCTTTAAGTACTGTCAAAACCCCTAGGGATGTATTGAAGCATGTGAATGAATTACGTGTCATGCTAGATCATGTGCGTGTGGAAAATAATTTATCCACGACTTCTGTGGTTATTGATCGGAAGAATCAAGCTATGGCGCCTTCTATGGTGTTTTTGAATAGTTTGCTTGTTCTCGATTCTTTTCAGGAATGGGAAAAAGAAACCCTGAAAGGAAATATGGAATATTCAAAATATTCCCAACTTACTATTGTTGAAGGGAAAAAGCCTGGAGATGTCTATGGCTTAGTTCATCTTGCAACAGAGAGACTTCGTGTTCTCTTAAGAGTTGATGAAATGGCTACGGCATCAAAATGACGCCATAGCTAAAATTATTCTTTAGATATAATTGTGATCCTTTAAATATTGAATCACTTGATCCGCAGCTTCTTCGGCAGACAGTTTATCCGTATTTACAGTGATTTCAGCATGCTCAGGTTTTTCATAATCTGAATCAATACCTGTGAAATTCTTAATATCACCTGCTCTTGCCTTTTTATACAGCCCTTTAGGGTCACGTTGTTCGCATATCTCTAAGGGCGTGTCGACAAAGACTTCTAGGAACTCACGATCCCCCATCAATTGACGTGCCATGCGTCGTTCGCTGATAAAAGGTGAGATGAAGGAGGTTAAGGTGATCAAGCCTGCATCAACAAAGAGTTTTGCTGTTTCCCCTATTCTGCGAATATTTTCCACACGGTCCACATCGGTAAAACCTAAATCTTTGTTGAGGCCGTGGCGCACATTGTCACCATCTAAAGTATAAGTATGCTTACCCATCGCATGTAGTTTCTTTTCAACAATGTTGGCGATGGTTGATTTTCCAGAGCCGGATAATCCTGTGAACCACAATATTGCAGGGCTTTGACTTTTTGCGGTTGCGCGTTCTTGTTTATTCACTTCCATAGCCTGCCAATGAATGTTGGTCGCACGACGAAGCGCAAAGCTGATCATGCCTGCCCCAACAGTGGCATTGCTATAACGGTCAATAAGAATGAAGTTGCCTGTTTGACGATTGTCATTGAAAGAATCAAACGGAATTTCTTTATCCGTACTGATGGTTAAATAACCTACTTCATTCAATTGCAGTGTTTTCGCAGCCGTATGTTCAAGACTATTCACATTAATCTTATGTTTCAGTTCTGATACTTGCGCATTAACGGTCGATGTCCCAATTTTGAGGAGATAACGGCGACCCGGTAACAATTCGTCTTCAGCCATCCAGATGACATGTGCGGCAAATTGATTGGCCACTGATGGCGGATAATCGGGGCTAACAAGCATGTCGCCACGGCTGATATCAATCTCGTCTTCTAAGGTAAGTGTGATCGCTTGTCCTGCTTCGGCTTGGTCAAGGTCACCATCAAATGTGGCTATGGTTTTAACTTTACTGACTTTTCCAGAGGGGGCCACACGAATGTCATCGCCGGGATGAATCGTGCCACCCGCAATCGTACCGCTAAATCCACGGAAATCTAGGTTAGGGCGATTGACCCATTGGACAGGCATACGAAATGGGTTTTGGGTCAAGTCGGTGCTGTTGTCGACTGTGTCTAAATGCTGCATCAAGGTGGGACCTTGATACCAATTCATCATTTTTGATGGATTGATAATATTATCGCCATTCAGGGCCGACATCGGGATGTAAGAAATATTCTTTAGGCCGAGTTTTTCCGCAAATACACTATACTCTTCTTTTATCACCTCATAGCGATCTTGGTCATAGTCAACCAAATCCATCTTATTGACGGCGAGAACTACATGTTTGATTCCTTGCAGGGAGGCAATGTAACTGTGGCGGCGTGTTTGTGTAAGAAGGCCTTTGCGGGCATCAACTAAAATGACGGCGAGGTCTGCTGTAGAGGCACCGGTTGCCATATTACGTGTGTATTGTTCATGGCCGGGTGTGTCTGCCACGATAAATTTTCGTTTGTCCGTAGAGAAGAAACGATACGCCACATCAATGGTAATGCCTTGTTCTCGTTCGGCCTGCAGGCCATCAAGTAAAAGAGCGTAATCAACCTCTCCACCTTGTGTTCCAACTTTCTTAGAATCGTTTTTAAGGGCAGCTAATTGATCTTCAAAAATAAATTTTGAATCCCATAATAGACGACCAATTAATGTGCTTTTTCCATCATCGACGCTTCCACAAGTGATGAATCGGAGAAGGCCTTTCTCTTCTTGAGATTTCAAATAGGCAAGGATATCTTCTGAAATAAGGGTGTCTTGATGTGCCATTAGAAGTAACCCTCTTGCTTTTTCTTTTCCATAGAACCCGATTGGTCATGATCGATAACACGACCTTGACGTTCAGAGGTCCGCGTGAGGAGCATTTCTTGTATGATGTCAGGTAAGGTGACTGCTGAAGATTCAACCGCACCTGTTAACGGATAGCAGCCTAAAGTTCTGAACCGAACAGATTTCATTTCTGGTTCTTCACCTTGATTAAGGGGCATGCGTTCATCGTCAACCATAATGAGATTACCATCGCGTTCTACAATTGGGCGCGGAGCTGAATAATATAATGGTACAATATTAATGTTTTCAAGATAGATATATTGCCAAATGTCTAGTTCGGTCCAGTTAGATATTGGAAAGGCGCGGATGCTTTCACCTTTGTTGATTCGAGCATTATATAAGTTCCAAAGTTCAGGTCTTTGTGATTTTGGATCCCAGCGATGTTCCGCATTCCTAAAGGAAAAAACACGTTCTTTCGCGCGTGATTTTTCTTCGTCCCGTCTAGCGCCACCAAAGGCTGCATCAAAACCATATTTATTTAAGGCCTGTTTCAAGGATTCGGTCTTCATAATATCTGTATAAAGCCCCCCATGTGTGAAGGGGCTTACTTTATTATCGATACCTTCTTGATTGCTATGAACCAGAAGTTCAAAATCATAGTCTTTGGCTGTTTTATTTCGAAATTCAATCATTTCCTTGAACTTCCATGTTGTATCAACATGAAGTAGTGGGAATGGTAATTTAGAGGGAAAGAATGCCTTACGTGCAAGGTGAAGCATCACAGCACTATCTTTTCCAATAGAATATAACATCACAGGGTTATCGAATTCCGCGACTACTTCGCGTAAAATATGTATGCTTTCAGCTTCTAGGGCACGCAAATGGGTAAGCATTTATTCTCTCTATCCATTACAGGGGTTTGTCGCTAGATTAATACAACCTTATGACTTGAATATGTAGGGCAATTTAATGATCTTTGCAATTAAAACAAGTTAATTCTGTAAATAAATTATACAACACTATTAATGTGTAGTATTAGAGTAAGAAAAACTAATCTATATGGTTAATAAAGCTAGCTTGTCTAATGATTAATATTATCTACAAGTAAGGAAAATTAAATAGTAATAAGGAGGTGTAATGATAAAGTTATATGATTTTTTGGAATCAGGGAATGGTTTTAAAGTTAGACTCTTACTTCATCTCTTGAAGAAACCTTATCAATTAATAGAAAAAAATATTCTTGAAGGTGAAACCAAAGACGCGGCATTTTTAAAAATAAACCCAAATGGAAAAATCCCCGCTATTGAATTAGAAGATGGGCGCTGCCTTACTGAATCAAATGCGATATTATTTTTTCTGGCAAACGGAAGTAATTATTTACCAAATGATCCATGGGTTCAGGCGCAAGTGATGAGTTGGCTTTTCTTTGAACAATATAGCCATGAACCAAATATAGCGGTTGCACGGTTTTGGAAGCATTTTGTGGACATAACACCTGATGTAGAAGAACAGCTTAAAGAAAAGCATGAAAAAGGGTATGAAGCATTATCGATCATGGAGGATGCTTTGGCAGAAAACCCTGACCATTGGCTGGTGGGAAGTCATATGACAATCGCTGATATTGCCCTTTATGCTTATACCCACGTTTCTGAAGAGGGTGGCTTTGATTTGTCGGGATACCCAGAAATATTAAAATGGATCCAAAAAATTGCATCCTTTCCATTCTATGTTCCAATTACGTATAATAAAAATAACTGAAAGAACTTGTGATGACCAAAGACTTTAACGATATGCAAATAATGCCAGACGGGGCTCATCAGGATTTTAAATCGGAAATGTCCTATGGAGATTACCTTGGGTTGGACCAAATATTAAGTGCACAGCATCCAGTTACAGGCGAACATGATGAACCTTTATTCATCTTGATTCATCAGGCAACCGAAATCTGGATGAAGTTGATCATTCATGAAATTGGAGCCGCACAAAAACTAATAGCAGCAGATAATCTACGCCCAGCGTTTAAAATGCTATCTCGTGTCGCATTGATACAAAATCAAATGATACAAAGCTGGTCTGTACTATCCACAATGACACCATCGGATTATTTAAAATTTAGAGATAGTTTAGGACAATCTTCTGGCTTTCAATCCTATCAATATCGTGAAATTGAATATCGCATGGGCAATAAAAACAAATCCTTATTAAAGCCACACGAACATCGCGAGGATATCAGTGCGCGTTTACAGTCAGCCTTAAATGAACCCAGCTTATATGATCATGCTATTTTATTACTGCATAAACGTGGTTTTCATATTGATGATAGCATCATTGGTCGCGATTGGTCTGAACGACATCAAGTGAATGCATCGGTTGAGGCCGCCTGGTTGAAAATATATGCCCATCCTGATGAATATTGGGATTTATATGAATTGGCAGAAAAACTAGTTGATTTAGAAGATAGTTTTCAGCAATGGCGTTTTAGACATATGAAAACAGTCACTAGAATTATAGGGCAAAAAAGAGGAACTGGTGGTACTGCAGGGGTTAATTATTTGCAACGTGCATTGGAATATTGTTTCTTTCCTGAACTTTGGGACTTGCGCGCAAAATTATAGGTTATAGTATGCCCCTACCTGAGATAGGGAAGAATTATGAGATTTATAATCAATGTTGTAATCTATCTATTATATTGCATTGGGGGGATAGGATTATCTCCTTCCGCTTTTGCGAGCGATGTTATACGCCTTGCGGCAAGTGAAATCCCACTATTCGTTGAATCATCTGAAAAAGGGTTGTTCGTAGAATTAACACATGAAATTTCACGACGCACTGGCTTAGCCATTGAAATACTGGTGTTGCCAGCATTGAGGGTAGAAAAGAATTTAATTCTGGGAAGGTTATAGGCGCATTCCCAGTACCTTCCTCAAAGAAGAATATGGTCGGATCTCCTACAAGACGAATTTACCTTCGCGAGGATATTGCTTTTGTTCCTAAGGGGAGTTTTATCCCTTCTAGAATAGAAGATTTAGACGGAATGTCTGTGATTTTGAACCAGCAATATCAATATGCAAAAGGGATAAAGGGCGGTAAAAATAATACGATTATCTATGCGAACACGGACGTTAATGGTATGGCAATGCTCTCTAAGGGGCGCGGTGAAGTATTTATCGCAGAAAAATATTCTGGCATAGCGGTATTAGATAAATCAGGGGCGAAAAATATCACTTATAATTTAGCGGCACCGATTTCAAAGATTGATGCTGTTTATTTATTTCAAGATAATGAGCGAGGTAAGCATCTTGCGCGTGAATTTACAAATGCCATAAATGAAATCATTGCTGATGGTACTTATTTGAAATTGTTTGGTCGTTGGTCACCAGAAAATTAAAAACTTATTCCCTTATCATAAATTTTCATCCAATCTTCTATGTAATCAGCCAGTATGAGGAAATCCTTTTCTTTTGGGCTGGATTTTCTCCAACTCAAACCTATCCTTCGAGATGGTTGAGGATCCATAAATCTCTTTATATGAATGCCCGGGAAGTTTGATAGATTTCCGGATGACTTTTTATTGATTGCGATTGAGGGTACTAAGGTTATGCCAGCACCTTGGGATACAAAAGCAATCAATGTGTGCAGAGAAGAGGCCCTGAATGTCTCGGAAGCGCTTTCTAACCTACAGGCTGCAAGTGCATGGTCGCGTAAGCAGTGACCATCTTCAAGAAGTAGCAAGGGGCGTTCCTCTTTCGTGAAGTTTTCTAGGGTGAGCGGTTGCACATTTTTGGGAGAGTTTTCTGGTTCGGCCAAAAGAAACTCATCTTCATGAAGTGAAACTGTTGTCGTACTAGAAGCCTCATAAGGTAGGGCTAACAATAAAATATCCAATCGACCTGCTTTTAACTTATGTACAAGATTTGCACTTAAATCTTCAAGGATAGAAAACTCTGTTTGTGGGAAATGTGTTTGTAAGTCTGGAAGTAATTGGGGAAGAAGGAATGGGGCTATTGTTGGAATGACACCTAAGCGGAGTGGGCCTGATAATGGTGTTTCATTTTCTTTTGCGATATATTCAATTTCCTGTGCTAGTTTCAAAATCTCCTGACCTTTTGCTAATACATCATGACCAACAGATGTTAGTAGGACTTTACGTTTTGTCCGTTCAATAACCTGTGCGCCAAGAAGGTTCTCTAGCTCTTTTATGCCTGAAGATAATGTGGATTGCGTCACAAAGCAATGATCCGCAGCTAAGCTAAAGTTCAGTGTTTCGGATACGGCCTGTAAATATTGCAATTGGCGTATGGTTGGTAACGGCATTAATAACTACTCACTCTTTAAGTTCATAGAACTTTAATCGAAAAAATAGATTAAGGGAATGTTATTCCTGTAAGGGTACAATCGCCGCACGGATATGTTCTGGTACTTGAATAGGTTTACGGGTGGTTCTGTCGACGTAAACATGCACAAAATGCCCCGTCGCTGCCGGTTGTTCTTGATCTTCTTTAAACAAACCAATTTCATAAACAACACTGCTATTGCCAAGTTTGGCAACGCGAAGCCCCGCATGAATGATTTCAGGGAAAGTAATTTCTTGTAGGAAAGTGCATTTGGTTTCTACTACAAGCCCAATTTCTTGGCTATGTGCAGGGTCAAGGCCTGCATTTTCGATCAAATGTTGTGTGACCAACGTATCAAAATAACTGTAATAAACAACGTTATTCACATGACCATAGCTGTCATTATCTTCCCACCGTGTTGGTATGGATTGAAAATGCTTGAAGTCTACGCGTGTAGTAAGTTGATCCACCATTAAACCGTTAACCGTTATCTTTCAGAAAATCCATCAAATGATCACATGTCACGGATGGCGCTTCTAACATCATCATATGGCCACTGCCTTTGATAATGGTTTGGCTGCCTTTGGAAAGGGCATCCAACAATGGTGCAGCTGCACGCACCGGGGCCATTTTATCTTCTGTCGCTAACAGCAGTAACGCAGGGCATGTCACGCTAGCAGCGGCATCAATAGCCGTTGAATAGTCATTGCATGCTGCTAAATCAACATGAAGAACACCATCTTGGCTGCGATCAATTAAACGAATAGCGGCACCAATCATCCACACACCATGGACAATATTACCGCCCTTATGCGTATCTGACCCATGGCCCCAACTGGCAATTAGTTTAGCTGCATCGATGTTATTTTCTTTTGCATGGTCAAGCAGTACTGGGTGGACAGGCATAGCCGCAGCCGCCCCGCAAAGCGCAATGGCGCTGACTTTGTCTCCGTGACTGCTTGCAGTCTGTAAACACGCTAATGCCCCCAAAGAATGGCCGATCAACATAGCCTTTTCACAATCTAGGGTTTTTATTAAGTCGGCTAGAAAATCTGCCACCGCTTGTATGCTTGTCAAAGCATTGCCACCGCTATGTCCGTGGCCCGGCAAATCAATCGCCAGTGCGTTGAACCCATGGTGGGCAATATAGCGGGTTTGTTGTCCCCAAACAGACCGGTTCATCCCCGCCCCATGAACCAATATGGCCGTAGGTTTAGCGACATCAAATTCCTGCCCGCCGGTATTTATAGAAATGTCGATGTTGTTAACTGAAACCTGCATTAACCTGCCACCTTAGCTGCGGCGCGCAAGGCACCCTTTAAATCATTGATTAAATCGTCGATGTCTTCCAGACCAACCGACATGCGGATCAAATCTTCACCGATCCCAGAACTGATCAGTTGTTCTTTGGTCAGTTGTTGATGCGTTGTAGAGGCTGGGTGTAGCACCAAAGATTTAGCATCCCCCACATTAGCTAAATGGCTAAACAATTTGACCGATTCGATGAATTTAGCCCCAGCTACACGGCCTCCTTTAACGCCAAAGGACAACATGGAACCCGGCCCTTTAGGCATATATTTCGCAGCGACATCATGATCTGCATGTGATTTAAGGCCGGGGTAGTTCACCCACTCCACTGCGTCATGATTTTCCAAAAATTCAGCTATCTTGCCCGCGTTCAATACATGGCGATCCATACGTAAGGGCAATGTCTCTAACCCTTGTAAAATATAAAAGGCGTTTTGTGGACTTAAGACGGGGCCAAAGTCGCGCAGGCCTTCCGCACGCGCACGGGCGATAAAACCAGCAGTGCCGTACTCTTCCGCAAAAACAATACCATGATAACCAGCATAAGGTTCCGTCAAGGTCGGGAATTTATCGTTCTGGAACCAATCAAAGGTCCCGCCATCTACTAAGGCCCCGCCCATAGCGACACCATGTCCACCCATCCATTTGGTTGCAGAATGCATGATGATATCAGCGCCATGTTCAAATGGACGGCATAGATAAGGTGTGTTGAACGTGGCGTCGATCATGAGCGGTAAGCCCGCCTCATGTGCGACATCAGCTACGGCTTGTACATCTAAAACTTCCATGCCCGGGTTGCCAATGATTTCAGAAAAAACTAACCTGGTGTCATCTGTAATGGCATCCTTAAACGCTTGTGGATCACGCGGGTCTACATAAGTGGTAGTAATGCCAAACCGCGGTAAAGTTAACGAAAACATGTTAATCGATCCACCGTATAGGGACTTACTGGCGACGATGTGTCCGCCTTGTCCCATCAATGTGGTAATCGCCAAAAACAATGCAGCGTGTCCACTTGCGGTACAAATCGCCCCTACACCATCTTCAAGAGCGGCGATACGTTCTTCCAGTACGGAGACTGTCGGATTTGAAATACGTGAATAAATATGGCCCGATTTCTCCAGATTAAACAGGGCCGCCGCGTGATCTGTATCGTCAAACACATAAGATGTTGTTTGATAGATGGGGACGGCTCTGGCGCCAGTGACAGGGTCCGGCTGTTGGCCTGCGTGGAGGGCTAGCGTATTAAATTTTAGAAAATCGGGTGCCACCATGATAAAAGGCTCCATAAATAAATGACTATTTTGATAAAGAATATAGACATCCCTTTGGATGGCTCAAGACAAAAATACAAGAATATGCTAAACTTCCTCGGGGCCACCCAACAGTTAGCGGCTAAAGGTTATAGTGTCCTGCTAGTCGATAATGGTGAACATGAACAAAATGTCCATTGGCTACAGCTTTGTCACCATTATGATGAAAAGCAGCTAGTTCATATCGCCCATTTGAATATTCTGTGAAAGAAAAGAGGCCGCCTTTATAGGACGACCTCTTTCGCATTGCTAGTTGATATACACAGTCGGTTGAAGTTACTTATCAACTCTATTCTGTGTACCCCTGTTCAACTCACGTACCTGCGCTGGAAGAAAACTACCCCTAATGGGTTGAATCGCAAAGAGAAATATTAACGAAAAAGTAACTTTTTTTGCTTGTATTTTTTAAAACATTTGATCTTCTTATTTTAACCTTGAATTAAAATGCTATTTTATATTTTTTTACAAAAGGTTAGTTGGTAATTTTAGTCGACTAAAATTACATTTATGACGGAAAAATAAATATGTATTATTTTCATTTTTTAACTATTTTTAAACTAGAAACACAATTTTAAAATTAATTAAAATTAAAAAATAACCCTATAGTTGCTTTTTAAATCGCTCCTGAAAAAGAAAGAGCCGCCAAAGATGGCGACTCAGTCAAACAGGGGTCTTTTTTTTGCGTGTCGAAGGGCCATTTGGGTAAGGGTGGGTATTAGCCCCATGGGGTAGACACTTTTCAGTTAGTGTATAATGTTAGATCAATTGTAAA
>CBFCZA010000016.1:0-16319 GCA_965602285.1 uncultured Curvivirga sp.
TTGCGCTTTAATGCGAAAAAATGCCCCTTGATCACGGCAACTGTCTTTTCGCGCTTACGTAAAATCGCAAGTCACCTAATGACGATTGAAGGGGAAATTATCCTCACTGCCAACCAGACACGGTCGCAAGATAGAAACCGCCAAGAGGCACGAGATCGCCTATGCGAACTTATCCGCCAAGCCACCGTCGTGCAAAAGCATCGCCGGCCAACAAAACCCGGCAAAAATGCAAAAGCCAAACGTACAGATAAAAAAACCCAACGCGGTGCGATCAAGAAAAACCGCGGCAGAGTTTCTAAATCAGATTATTAATTTAATTCTAATGAACAATAACCTTAAAGCCCTCTTCCTTAGTTGGAAGTATGAAATAGCTCGTAATCAGATCAAATTGATCATCACTTACTTGATAAGCATGATCCCCATTGGCATTTCTCTCATGTAAGCGTTTCTTACAAATATCGTCCGAAACATCGATAAAATGTAGTTCGTGATCGACGTTCGCAGCTTCATACAATCCACGCAACCATTCTCTTTGCGCCACCGTGTTTGCAGGAAAATCCATAACGACAGACATACCTTCTTTAAGTAGAGAGATAATATGAGGGCCGATGGCATCCTGTAATTGACGTGAACATCTAACATAATCGGGCAATGAATGTATTTGATTGGGATATAGTTTTGAAGTCCAGTGATCTTCACTTAATAAAACAGTATCACTATTCAATGACAATTGCGCCGCTAGTGTAGATTTACCAGCGGCAATTTTACCACAGATCAGATACAACATTGGTTTATTCTTCATCAAAAATCCCATCTTTATATTAATGTTTATCTAATATAAAATTAGGTAAATGATCTACCTTTTTCAAGTAGTAACATTGTTTTTGGGCCTGGATAAGCAATCAGGCATCAAACCAATAACCATCTGGGTCGCCGGGATAAACACCTAACGATTGGCCATGAGCCTGATATCCTATCAATCGACGGATATGGTCCGGGTAACTATCAGCCACATCACGAGGGATAGTTAAATATTGGTTTTCTTCCTGACGTAACCAACCCAAACTATAGGTATTGATCAATCCAGATCTTGAGGAAGCTGATCTATTGGCCCCGCCTCCATGAATAGTCGACCCTAAATAAAATAGCACCGACCCTTTTGGCATAACTGCTTGTTCAATAATTGCATTAGACAGGTCCATATCTTCCGTTAATCCTTGATCTGGGGATATAACTTGAGTGGCACCATTTTCTTTTGTAAAATCATCCAATGCCCACATCACACCTATTTGAAGTTCCATATTAAGGATATTAACTGGATAAAAGTTTTCATCGCGATGAAGTATTTGTGCCTTTTCCCCGGGAAGTATTTCGATAGCTGTGCTGCTGCCCAATCGATAGTTTTCACAGCTTGGTTTCAAAATAGCATCAGCAACTTCCATAACGCGCGCATGGGCAATTAAATCAGCAGAAGCACGTGACAAGCCAAGAATACCACCTAATCGTAGTGTTTTATATCCGTTAAAGTCATTTGCGAACTTGCTGCCCTGCTCTTCAAAATGGGGGTGCAGTTCAGCCTTAACCTTATCCACCACATCGTGATCAACTTGATTGGCTACAATGACGCCACCATCTTTTTTCAAAGCTTCTATAAGCTCACTTGAATTGGTATTTTTATCAAACGTTTTGAGCATGGCATTTCCTAAAACTACTTATTAAACAATTATTTAATAAGTAGTTTTAGCTCCATATGGAATGATACACAAGAAAAAACATATCCGTTCTAGTGAAAACAGAAGTAGTATCATGGGGTTGGGTTATCACTTCCTTGATCACATCTCTGAATTCTTATCATTTTGTCGGAAGCGCAAAGAAAACTGGCATTACACCTATTTTCTGGCACTATATAATAACTCTCAATATCGTTGAGCAGAAATTATGTTTTTAAATGAACCCATAAAAGTAACCAAAGGGCCCTCTTCATGAGCAGAGATAAAATCTATTTCCTATTTTTGAACTTGGGACATTTTCTGGATCATTTATTCACTTTGGTTTTTGCAACCGTCGCAGCTCTTGTTTTATATTCAGAATGGCATGTTGGCTACGCAGAGCTATTAGCCTATGCGACCCCCGGTTTTTTTGCCTTCGGTGTTTTTTCATTACCAGCAGGATGGCTTGCAGACAAATGGAGTAGAGACGGCATGATGAGCGTTTTCTTCATTGGTATTGGCATAGCCTCAATTGTAACAAGCTTTGCGCAAACACCATTTCAAATTGGCCTAGGGCTATTTGTGATCGGTATGTTTGCTGCTATTTATCACCCTGTTGGTTTAGCTATTGTAACTATGAAATGGCGAGATACGGGCATGCGCATCGCGATGAATGGGGTATGGGGAAATTTAGGTGTTGCCTGTGCTGCCCTCATCACTGGGTTTCTCATTGATAACAGCGGGTGGCGGATGGCATTTGTTTTGCCCGGTATTTTTTCAATTTCACTAGGTTTTTTATATATCGCCCTTAGAGCCGATACGATCAAGACTGAGCATAAGGCTAAAAAACCTGTTGAGTTGAAAAGGCCAACTCGTACTTCATCAGTCCAACGTGACATGATGTTACGGGTAACAATCATCGTATTTTTTGTCACTGCAATTGGGTCCGTCATTTTCCAAGCGACAACATTTGCATTACCCAAAATATTCGATGAGCGAATGCAAAACTTTGCCTTTGAAGTGTCAGGATATTTAAGCACTACATTTGGCTATGGCGACGGTGGAATTGCAACAATTGTGGGGTCGTTGACGTTTATTGTCTTCACATTGGCATCCTTGGCACAGCTTATAGTCGGCAGCTTATTAGATAGAAACGGGCCACGTAATATATTCTTGGCAGTTATCATTTTACAAATAATATTCTTTAGCCTGATGCCGGGTTTAAGTGATGGTTTTGCTTTTTTAGCCGCCCTTGGTTTCATGTTGGGTGTTTTTGGTGAGATCCCTATTGTGGATTATATGATCGGCAAAACTGCAAGTGGTGCTAATCGAGCACGAATTTATGGTCTCCGCTACGTCGTGAGTTTCACAGCGTTAGCGTCTGCATTACCGTTGATTGCCTATATCTATAATGGTTGGGGTTTTGATAGGCTATTTCAGATTCTCTCAGGCGCTGCAGTGCTCTTGTTGATCGCAGTAATCATGCTACCGAAAAAAATGCCGCATCAGCAAGTTGAAAATGCAGCAGCAGAATAAATAATAGCTATTTGAATTAGAGTAAGTTTTAAAACAAGATTGAAATATTTTAGTGGGTATAATTTTTATCTCTACTAGCGTAGTCGAAGTATAGCGAGGCATCGTTAAGTAAACAGAAATAGCCAGTATAGGAGCCCACCATGGCACAGTCGAATCCCAACCCAAAAACACCTTTTATCTAGAAAAAGCATTAAATTAACTAGGGGCGTATTCCAATAGAATACGATCATAGAGACCTTCGGCCTTAATATCATCCAATGCCTTCTGGAATTTTTCGATAATCCAAATAGGTGTAGCCCGATGAAATGCGATGGATACGTCTGAGGAATCTATCTCATAAACAACTTCGAACCTGCCTTTATCAAATCCAGTCAATTCCATATCTGATAAGAAAGCTTCTTTGCTCTAACATACGCCAATTAAGTTCTGTTTTTGAGTTTTTGCTGAATTGGTCAGAATTTACCCCAAGGCGTGATAAGAACATTTCGCTCGCATCATTCAAAACAGTTCCATAAAGATATCCATTCAGGTTCTGACCATCCTTAATTTTGATAGCATCTTCTTTACGAGCATAAAGATAGGTAGTGTTCTTAAAAACAGGGCCAACCCATTGAAATAAATGTTCTCGTTCTTTGGATCGTGTCATAGAAAATACAATCGTATTCTCTTTATTATTCAACAATCGATATGCTCTGGCCCAAGGAAGATATTCAATATCCTTACGTGTTTCTAACGCACCAACACGTTATAGCATTTCATCCATTAGATCAACAGCAATACCACAGCTCATCACCTTCATAAAATTGATACGGAACCCATTCTTCAGTCATTATTATAAATTTTGGCAAAGGAGCCCCACTTGCCAGTGAAGTAGAAATACAGAAGGTCAGTATACATAAACAACACAAACTAGTGATTTTATTTCTTATATTGTTCAAAAAATACAAAAATAAACACCTCCAAATATAATGTTTTACATATAGTTGAAAACCGTTTGCTAACATACCATTATTATAAATAGTCTACCAGATAAAACAGCTCCCAAGATCAATCTAACCCATTAAAAACACGCATTTTTTGTAGAATTAAATAGGAATATTCCAAAATTCCAGTTATTCACTGGACCAATGGATCATACTAACATATCAGTTATCCCTTAATGTTTTAAGTTGGATCGCAAAATCATGGAAAATACCAAAAAGCCCTTATGGCTCTTTATTGCACCAGTGGCCTTTACGTTGCTATGGGCTGGTGGCTATAGCATTGCCAAGTTCGGCCTACAATATGTGGAACCAATGACCCTGCTATCCATGCGTTTTTCATTGGTCGTTGTTCTGTTGCTACCATTTTATTTTATTCTACGTCCTGACCTACCGAAGCGTCCTATTGATTGGTTTCACGTTGTCGTCGTTGGGGTCTTGGTTCAGGCGGTCTATTTTGGTTTTTGTTGGTCTGCCTTTAAGGCAGGTGTATCTGCCGGTGTATTAGCCATTTTCATGTCTTTACAACCAATTATTGTGGCATTACTAGCCCCACGTTTGGCAAAAGAAAATGTCAGTTGGGTTCGCTGGGCAGGACTACTTCTTGGCTTGCTTGGGGTTCTTATTGTCATTGTTGCAAGGTCAGATATTGAGCCACCAACAATCATGGGAGTTGGCTTCAGCACACTAGGCTTATTTGGAATAACAGCAGGCGTTCTTTATGAAAAGAAATTCGGGGTCAGCTACCATCCTGTTGTTTCCAATATGATCCAATATAGCGCAGGTTTTGCAGTCGTTATGCCAATCGCATTCTTCTATGAAACTATGGAAGTACAATGGACAGGTGAATTATTTGCCGCCCTTGGATATCTGGCGATAGGAAACTCTATTTTAGCCATCAGTTTATTATTGGCGATGATCCGTGTTGGTGAAGTTTCAAAAGTTTCATCCTTGATGTTTCTTGTCCCCCCCCTAGCCGCCTTATTTGGTTGGCTTTTGCTGGGAGAGGAAATGCCCGCGGTTGCATGGATCGGAATGGCTGTAGCCGCAGTTGGCGTGACGGTAGCTACACGAAAAACTAAAAAATCTAAATAAATACAAAAGCCCCGTTCAAATTTAACGGGGCTTTTAAAATAGCATGACTTCACCTGAACGATGTCTGTTTATTAAAGCATTCCTGGAAGGTCTTCTTCAAGAATACTGATATTTAAATCGTAAGAAACTTCACCTTCATCCTCATCACGATGCAAAACACCGATGAATTCATCACCAATATAAACTTCAACTGGTGCTGTTGGCTTTACTGGCGGCTTGATATTAATACGGTCGTTTTTAAATTGACGCCGTAAATAATCAACAACTTTAGCGATTTCTTCAGGGGTAATCATAGTCAAATCCTTAACGTTAAATGCGGAAGCAAATGTTGCTCCAATTTCTGGCCTCTCTATACCCCCTTTCAGGATATATAAACAAGACCAATCCCCGTTTTTTTTGGGATTAATCAGTATAGAATATCATAAAATCGTTTATTTTACTAAAACTACTCTAAAGAACACCTAACTCTTTTAATCGCTGCATCAAATATTCATCTGCCGTATATCTTTCAGACAACTTAACTTCGGGAAATGGATGTAAAAACAACGGTAATGAAACCCGTGATTTACTTTTATCCATACCTTCGGGATTTATGACACGATGTGTTGTGGATGGAAAATACCCATTTGATACCTCTTGAAGCATATCACCAATATTAACGATCAAATTCCCAAAATCACACGGCACATCAAGCCAACTTCCATCTTTAGCTTTGACTTGTAAACCAGGTTCGTTCGCGGCGGGTAAAATCGTTAACATATTAATATCTTCATGTGCGCCTGCACGGATAGCACCAACCTCTTCATCACCTCTTAATGGTGGATAATGCAAGACACGCAAAAGGGTTTGTTCGCATCCATCAATCATACTTGAAAGGGATTGGCTATAATTCTTTGATATATTTTCAGGGCTATATTTTTCAACCCAAGACAATAATTCACCTGCGAAAGATGACGTATTTCTATAATAATCTTCAAGTTCTTGTCGGAGTGATTCTGGGCATTTTCCTTGAGGGTAATAGTGATAATATTCTTTGATATCACGTATATCCATGCCCTTTGCAGATTCAGCCTTTTCCGGTGGAAAATACCCATCCTGCGAACCTGGTGTTCTTAAGAAATTATATTTATCATCCTTACCAAAATACGTATACCAATTATTATAAATACTATTCACAGCATCTTGGCTTATTGGATGATTTTTTAAAACACCAAAACCAGTTTCATGTAATGATTTCACAAATTTTTCAGCCGCATCCAATGCTTTATAATCTACAGCTACTAACTTAGCATCCATCAAGCTCTCCAATAAACTTTAACCATCCAATATTAGCTTAAGAAGATATCATTAGTTCATAGGGATGACTACCCTATCCAAACCTCAAAAAGAAAAGGGCTGCCACCGAAGTGACAGCCCCTCAGATACAACCATAATGCAGCGGTAAAGGGATTGCTGCAAAGTTGTTAGGGTAACTTTTAAATAGCTAGATATTCATGACGTAATTCTTCGTTCTCAAGAACTTCTTTTGCTGTTCCATCAAACACAACTTGGCCCATATCTAAAATCACTGCACGATCAGCTAATTTCAAAGCTGCAACCGCATTTTGTTCTACAATGATCGTAGTCAAACCAAGTTTACGAATTTCTTCAACAATACTAGCAATTTCTTGAACAATAACAGGTGCAAGACCTTCATATGGTTCATCAAGAAGAAGAAGTTTGACATCACGAGCAAGAGCCCTTGCAACGGCAAGCATTTGCTGCTCTCCGCCTGACATTGTAACACCTTCTTGCTTACGACGTTCAGCAAGTCGTGGAAAATGCTCATAAATACGTTCAAGAGACCAACCTTTAGGTTCTTCTATTTGCGCAAGTTGCAAATTCTCTTCAACAGTCAAACCAGGAATAATACAACGATCTTCCTGAACTAATCCAACACCATTTTGAGCGGCTTGATAAGATTTCATGTCATGAAGTGGTTTATGATCCAACCAAACCTCACCATGGGTCATGCCAGGATCTTCCATCCGTGCAATGGCACGCAAAGTTGATGTTTTCCCCGCACCATTTCGACCAAGCAAGGCAAGAACCTCACCTTCATGAACGTCAAAGCTAACACCCTGAACGATATAACTTTCGCCATAATTCGCTTTTAGATCCCAGCAAGAAAAGTAAGCTGGATCATTTTTGGCTAGTGATCTACTCATGTTCTGTTCCTAAATATGCTTCTTGAACGCGCTTATCAGTTTTCATTTCTTCGGGCGTACCTTCTGCAATCACATGGCCTTGGGCCAATACGCTTACACGGTCTGCCAAAGAAAATACAACATGCATATCATGCTCAATGATGACTTTAGTAATGCCACGTTCACCAATTTTCTTTAAAAGGTCGATGGTATTATTTGTATCTGCACGTGACATGCCGGCTGTTGGTTCATCCAATAACAATAGTTTCGGATCCTGAACCAAACACATCGCCAATTCCAAACGTCTTTTGTCACCACGCGATAGCGTACCTGCAATGATATTTCGTTTTTCTTGAAGACCTACATCCTCAAGCATATGTTCAGCCTTGTCACGGATTTCAGCATCCATATCAACACGACCCCAAGCATTCATCTTGAACGATCCATCACGGCTCGCTAATGTTGGAATCATCATGTTATCAATCAAAGAAAGATCAGTGAAGATTTCTGGTGTCTGAAACACACGTGCAACACCTGTTTGATTAATTTCATGTGGTGTTAGCCCTAATAAGGACGTACCATTAAAAATCACACTACCTGTATCCGGTTTTAATCGACCAACAAAGCAATTTAACAATGTTGATTTACCTGCACCGTTAGGACCAATAATCGCATGCACATGGCCTTCTTGTACAGTTAAGTTCACGTCATCTAAGGCTTGCAACCCGGCGAAGCGTTTATTGACGTTGCTTACTTCTAAAATATTCATTTTCGAAATTCCTAACTTTCGGCCTAATCGCCAGCTTGCTGGTTTTGTGCAGTAGAAGAATTTTCATCCTTATCTGATTTAAACCGATTTCGAATACGATCAACCGCTTCCATCACACCACCTGGTAAGAAGATCACGACAATCATGAACAAAGCACCAAGCGTTAAATGCCAACCATCACCTACAAACAAACTTGTCACAGAGACGAGGATATTTTCTAAGAATTCAGGTAAGAAATTAAACACGGAATGCAAAACACTGTCATTAATAGCAGAGAAAATATTCTCAAAATATTTAATGATAGCAGCACCGAATACAGGGCCTAACAATGTCCCTACACCACCAAGGATTGTCATCAAAACAACTTCACCAGAGGCAGTCCACTGCATACGTTCAGCACCAGCAAGCGGATCTGTAACCGCAAGCAACGTTCCTGCAAGTCCAGCATACATACCAGAGATTACAAATGCGCCTAATGTATAGGGACGTGTGTTTAAGCCGGTATAATTCATTCTGTTTTGATTGGACTTCACAGCCAACAACATCAAACCAAATGGAGAACGTGTGATGCGCATTGCGATATAAAAACCAATGATCAAAATCACAGCACAGAAATAGAACCCAGGATATCCCTGCATTTCAATGCCAAAGAAGTTTGTTAATGGAATACCGCCACCTTCGGCACTTGCACCATCAAGAACCCGTGGGTCTTTTAAACTAAGTTGTAACCCTGTTTCACCATTAGTGATCGGTGTTAGTACAGAATAGGCAAGGTTGTAAGACATTTGAGCAAAAGCCAGCGTCAAAATTGAGAAATAAATCCCAGAACGGCGCAAACTTATATAACCAATCAATAACGCGAATACGCCAGAAGTCAGAACACCAAACATTACCGCTGGTATCACATTCATAGAAAGAAGCTTAAAGCTCCAAACTGCTGTATATGAACCTACACCTAAAAAGGCAGCATGCCCAAAGGAAAGGTAACCGGTCAAACCGAATAGAATGTTAAACCCAACAGCAAATAATCCGAAAATCACGAATTTTTGCAGGAGATCAGGATAACCACCACCAAGCGGTGTCATCCAGAGTGGCAAAGTTAAAACAGCGATCGTAAAACATACGAACATTGTCATATCTTTGCGTGGGGAGGTAGTTGCAGCTTTCATAATCTTAGCTCTCCATCACGCCTTTGCGACCCATCAAACCACGTGGACGAACCAGTAGAATAACAACGGCAACAAGGTAAATAATAATTTGGTCAATTCCAGGAATAATCTCTTTTACTTCGGTCATAGAAGCAAAGGATTGTAAAATTCCCAACAAGAAGCCTGCGGCAACCGCACCACCAAGGGAGCCCATACCACCCACCACAACAACAACGAAGGATAGTACAAGGAAATCCATACCCATATGATAATCAGGCGGTAAAATCGGTGTGTACATCACACCCGCAAGCCCACTAACCACGGCAGCAAGACCAAATACGATGGTGAAACGGCGCTCAATGTTAATGCCCAAAAGTCCAACGGTTTCGCGGTCTAACATACCAGCACGAACAACCATACCAAATGTGGTGAATTGTAAGAAGCAGAAAACACCAGCAATAATAAAACCAGAGAATGCGAGATAAACTAAACGCCACCAAGGATAAACCACGGCCTCTCCTAAACCAATCCACTGGCCGATATCAGCACTTCCTGAAACTGCAGAAGGTGGGGCTTGTGGAATTGGGTTAGCGCCGTAAAAAGCTTTAATAATTTCTTGAA
The DNA here is from genome assembly GCA_965602285.1 of uncultured Curvivirga sp. Taxonomy (GTDB): domain Bacteria; phylum Pseudomonadota; class Alphaproteobacteria; order UBA8366; family Aestuariispiraceae; genus Curvivirga. The sequence continues at coordinate 10,045 of CBFCZA010000016.1, forward strand.
TTACAATCGCTAAACCGAAAGAAACAAGGATTTGCTCTGCGTGGGTTCTACTATAGAAATAGCGAAACAAACCACGTTCCATCGCCAAACCAATGAGCAACATAACCGGTATCGCAGCAATGATAGAAATAGGTACCGAATATTCGATAATTGTAGATCCGGTCTCTCCGAACCAAATTTCCAAATAAGGAACTTCTTTAAATGCTTCAAAAAAAGTAACGCTCTCATCTTTCACACGTTGGGAATATGTGAGTAGCTTATTCATGGTCACTGCGCAAAATGCACCCAGCATGAAAATCGCACCATGGGCGAAGTTAACGACACCTAACGTGCCAAAAATCAATGTCAAACCAAGCGCGATCAGCGCATAAGCGCCCCCTTTATCGAGCCCGTTCAGAATTTGTAAAAATATTGCATCCATTGGTCTATATTCTCATCTTTAGATGAAGCTGTAAAATCGTAAACGACCCCCTATCCGTAGGGTAATTACGCGAGCATTAATATGCAGATTACAGCGAAAAAATCATGATTGCCGGCCGCATTTCATTATGGGAAAAATGCGGCCGACGCATCATGTAAGTAGTTACTTAGACTTTATATGGGCCTAATTCACCACCGAAGATAGAAGCATCATATTCAACTTGCGAACGTGGAACTTCTTTAACGATTTCAAGAAGATCGAATTGGCTAGACGGGTTATTGTTACCGCGCACAACCAATACATCTTTGAAGCACTGATGATCTTCAGCACGATATTCAGTAGCACCATTACCCATGCCGTCGAATTTAAAGCCTTCAAGTGCTTTAATAACTTCAACTGGGTTGAAAGTACCAGCCATTTCACATGCGTTACCATACAATAATGTTTGTACATAACATGTATGAGCAGCCTGTGATGGTGGGAAACCATATTCTTGACCGAATGATTTAACAAACGCTTGTGAACCAGCATCTTGAAGCGCCCAGTTCCAGTTTGTAGAACCAAGAATACCTTTGATGTTGTCACCAGCACCCTGTGCCATCAAACGAGAGAATAGTGGAACGATGATCTCAAAATTCTTACCATTAACTTGCTTGTCACGAAGACCGAATTGTACAGCCTGTGTTAGTGAGTTGATCATATCTTTACCATAATGGTTCAAGATCAATACATCAGCACCAGAGTTCAATACTGGAGTAATATATTGTGAGAAATCACCAGCGCCAACAGGCGTCTTAACTGTAGCAACAGTTTCCCAACCAAGACCCTCAGTAGTATTTTTGATAGACTCTTCTTGTGTCCAACCCCAAGTGTAATCAGCTGTTAAATGATATGCACGACGGTCTGTACCCATTTCGTCTTTCAACACTGGGCCAAGTGCAGCACCTGACATATATGCGTTGAAGAAATGACGGAAACCATAACGACGCTTGTCTTTACCAGTAGTGTCGTTTGAATGTGTCAAACCAGCCATAAAGATAACGCCCATTTCCTGAGCCAATGACTGAACTGCAATTGCAACACCAGAAGAAGATCCGCCAGAAATCATGCTAACGCCGTCTTTTTCCATCATACGTTTAGCAGAAGCACGTGCCGCATCAGATTTAGTTTGCGTATCACCTGTTACATATTCAACTTTTTTGCCAAGAATACCGTTACCTTTAAGGCTTAAAGGTTTCATAGTATTCATCATGCCGCCATCGCCTTCGCCATTCAAATGCTTAACAGCAAGTTTGTATGCACGAAGCTCATCCGCACCCTCATCCGCGTAAGCGCCTGATTGTGGAACGTTGAAGCCTAATGTGATTGCAGATTTATTTGTTGGGTCGTTTCTAAAGTTTTCTGCCCAAGCATTTCTAATAAAATGCGTTGGAGCAATACTGCCCAATGCAGCAACACCTGCACCAGCAGCTGTACCCTTTAACAGTCCACGACGTGTAATGATAGTTTTCATGGCTAAATAGCCTCCCTAGGATATTTAAAGATATCCATCTGTTTACTCTGTGTGTTTTCACACCCGAAATTGCTGTCACCGTAGTTTCCTACAGTATTATTCTTATTATTTGACAACTAAGATGCGGATTATGGGCATGTCAGAAAATATTTCAACAACATATTGAACATAATGGTATTTTTTGTTAACAATTTAAATAGATAATTATTATCTTTGTTAATTTGTTAATTATTTTGGAAAAATATTGTGGCTGGAAGAGAATTATTAGGACATAGAATACGTACTATTCGCAAGGACTTAGGCTGCACTCAGGCAGATCTGGCCAAATCGGCCGGTGTTTCTGCTGCCTACTTAAACCTGATTGAGCATAATCGCAGACCTATCGGCGGTGGCCTTCTTTTGCGCCTTGCAGAAGCATTACAAGTTCCTCCAAGTGAATTAACAGGCAGTGAAGAGGCGCGCTTACTTGCCGATTTGGAAGAAATCAGCGGCGATCCAATCTTTGGAATGGCAAATTTAGACAAGCAAGATATCACCAAAATGCTTGGCGTAGCCCCAAATATGGCCAGCGCCATGGTTTCACTTTATCGAGCCTATCGCGCCTCTAACGAACAGGTCGATGCCCTTTCCGAACGCATCAGTTACGACCCTTTCTTGGCCCATGCCGCCCATGATGTTGTTTCGCGCATCACCTCTATCCGATCTTTTGCTGAAATCTTACGAGATCATACTGATATGGAAAAAGGTCAACGGGAGAAATTCACCGCCTCCGTTGCAGAAGAAAGTGAACGCCTATCAAGCTCCGCAAGCGAGATGTTTGGTTTCTTGAATAGTTTTGAAGGTTCCAAGAAAACCATGTCACCTGCAGATGAAGTCGATGATCTATTATATGATCATGGAAACTATTTCGATGAATTAGAATCTGTTGCAGATAAACTACGCCCCCATGTAGAAACAGACCCAAATCACGGCGTCTTCCTTGCGGACATTATCAGCTACCTAGCCAAGCAGCATAAAGTAGAGTTACATCGTGTAACCCCGGAAGAGTTAGGCAACAGATCTGTTTATTGGGATGAAAAAGAAAACAGCCTATACATATCCAAAGGTGTTCCGTTAACCAGCAGTCGTTTCGAAGCAGCCAAAATGATCAGCCGACTAAATGCCCATGACACTATTGAAAATCTTGTCGCGTCCCCTCGCCTTACCACGGATAAAGCAAGGGAAAGAGCCAGAGAATCACTTCATGGATATTTTGCAGGCGCCTTAATCTTTCCCTATGACGAATTTCATAAAACTGTGAACGAACACCGTCATGACATAGAACTACTACAACAGTTATATGCAGCGAGTTGGGAGCAGGTCTGTCATCGCCTCACCACGTTACGACGCCCCGGTCAGGAAGGCGTACCATTTCACTTTGTCCGAAGCGATATAGCAGGTAATATCTCTAAACGCTTTTCAGCATCAGGCTTGCAAATCCCTAGATACGGGGGAATTTGCCCTCGCTGGGCTATCCATTCGGCTTTTTTAACACCTAACAGTGTTAATTCGCAATTGGTGCGGGCGCCGGACAAATCCACCTATTTGTTCGTTGCTAGAACCGTAAATAAATTAGGAGGTGGATATAGAGCTCCTCGTACTATTTATTCTGTTCTGATTGGATGTGACGCAACATATGCTGATCGATTGGTATATGCAGACGGTATGGATAAAGATAATAACGATACCATCATGGAAGTAGGTTTAACATGTCGACAATGTACGATGGAAAATTGCGTTCAACGGGCTTATGACCTAGTTGAACCAAGTTCCGAATAGCACGATTGCACAGCAAAAAAACTATAGGCCCTGCAAAATAGTGACAAACAATGTTTCTATCGTTATCTTGTGGTTAATCTAATATTGAAAATGAATCTAAATATAATAATAAATATCGAAAATCGATAAGGTCATTTTCAATTTCGCTACACAGGGTAGCATTGTGGGAGGCGTTAAATGTCACATTCCGTTTTGGTGGTCGAAGATGATGATAGTATTGTTGAGGCCTTACATTTTTTAATGCAAACCGCTGGGTTTGATGTCTCCATCGCACGTGATGGCCTACAGGCAATCGACATGGCCGCAGCTTCACCGCCTGATATGATGATTTTAGATGTCATGCTACCAGGTTGTGATGGGTTTGAAGTGGCCCGCCAAGTGCGCGCAACAAACGCAGGTAAAGAAACACCGATATTAATGCTTACCGCAAAAAACCGCCCTATTGACCAAGAAAAAGCGGGCGAGCTTGGTGTTAACAGCTTCATGACCAAACCTTTCTCCACACGTGAAGTTGTCGAAAAAGTTAAATCTATGCTGGGCATAACTTCCAATTAAAGTGCAATGAAAGGCTGTCCATATGGCAAGCTACGATCAACTAAATGAACGTGCATTCTTTCTGCCGGTAATAGCCGTTATCCTATTAACCCCTCCTTTTTTGCTGCTTTTCAATCATATGGCAGATCTTATGGGGATGCCTGTATTATATCTTTATGCATTCGGGATCTGGACCGCATTGCTCATTGCGGGGAAATTATTGTCTGACCGTATCGTCAAGGCAGAAGCCAAAGAACAGCAACCTAATTTAAAATCTCGCCGGAATAGATAGGTAACCATGCTTTCTACCACGCTCGTTATTTTTGTTTCTGTCGTTTATGTCGGCCTCTTATTTCTCATTGCGTGGTGGGGCGATATGCGTGCGCGCCAAGGACGAAGCCTTTTAAGAAATCCGTTGGTCTATACACTTTCCATTGCTGTCTATTGCACATCTTGGACCTTTTATGGGTCCGTTGGTTATGCGGCACGAAGTGGATTAGAATTTCTAACGATTTATTTTGGCCCGACCATCGTATTCTTGGGATGGTGGATCGTCCTTAGAAAAATGGTACGCGTTACAAAAAGCCATGGCCTCACATCTATTGCTGATTTTATATCTTCGCGTTACGGGAAAAGCGCTAGGCTATCCGTTGTTGTTACCTTAATCGCCGTCATTGGCACCACACCCTATATTGCATTACAATTAAAAGCCGTTGCGACAAGCTTTACCGTTTTAACTGGCGTTGGTACGGTTGGCATTGACCCTTTGATGATAGCGACCACGGGAAGCTTATTTCAAGACACAGGTTTTTGGGTCACTATTTTGCTCATCATTTTTGCCATTCTTTTTGGTACAAGACATATTGATGCAAGTGAACATCACGAAGGCGTTGTTGCGGCCGTGGCCTTTGAATCCCTGTTCAAGATCTTTGCTTTACTGGCAATCGGTATTTTTGTCGTCTTCTTCCTTTATTCAGGCTTTGGTGACCTTTTTACCAAGGCTGCTGCCTCGCCTGAAACACTAAAATTACTGACCTTAGATAATGACGTGGGCCCAAGATGGTTGACGCTCATTTTATTATCAATGGCTGCGATCATTGCCTTGCCACGGCAATTTCAAATGACGATGGTTGAGAATGTAGATGAAGGGCATTTAAAAACTGCAGCATGGATGTTTCCTGCCTATTTACTTTTAATGAATATTTTTGTCTTACCCATTGCCTTAGCGGGCCTAAATTTACTGCCAAACAATGTTGACCCTGATTTCTTCGTACTTTCAATCCCATTATTGCATAATCAAGAAGCCCTTGCATTACTCGCCTATATTGGTGGTTTGTCTGCAGCGACAAGCATGGTGATCGTCGCTGCTATCGCACTTTCCACTATGGTTTGTAATGATCTGGTTATCCCTGCGATTTTGCGAACCAACTGGCAAGGTATGACGGAAAGAGATGACCTTACAGGCGTTCTTTTAATCACACGTAGATGCAGCATCATTGGCGTATTATTTTTAGGATATGCCTATTATCGTGCATCAGGAAGCAGCAGCGCCCTTGTCTCCATTGGTCTTATTTCTTTTGCCGCAACGGCCCAATTCATACCCGCAATGATTGGCGGATTATTTTGGAAAGGGGCCAACCGAAACGGAGCCCTCTACGGATTGTTATTTGGCTTCCTTATTTGGTCCTACACCTTATTAGCACCTTCTATCGCTAGATCTGAATGGATAGATCCTTCATTCGTTTTGAACGGACCCTGGGGAATCTCTTGGCTCAAGCCTGAATCCCTTTTTGCGATGCAAGGCATGGAGCCATTAACACATGCCTTATTCTGGAGCATGCTGGCAAATATCGGCTGCTATGTTCTATTCTCCATCTTCACCAACCAAGGTACAGTTGAAAGAATTCAAGCTACCTTATTTGTGAATGCCTTTCGCCACCAAAGCGGCGACAATGCACGGGTATGGAAAGGCGGCGTTCGGGTGCAAGA
>CBFCZA010000017.1:0-16277 GCA_965602285.1 uncultured Curvivirga sp.
GAACAATTACAAGAATTGGATCGCCTAAAGGATGACTTCTTAACCGTCGTAAGTCACGAATTTCGAACCCCATTAACATCCATACGCTCCTTTTCTGAAATTCTATCAGACCATAACGACCTAGATAATGAACAAGCGGAACGCTTCTTAAACATCATCATGAAAGAAAGCATGCGCCTTACACGATTGATCGATGAACATCTTGATTTAGCCCGCGTAGAAGCAGGGCATACCGTGTGGCATAAAGAAGAAACAGATCCAAAAGAAATATTGGAAGATGCGATTGCCTCTATCGATGGTATGGTGCGCGAAAACAATGTATCTTTACATGTAGATATAGCCCCCGAACCCTATCTTATAAATATCGATAGAGACCGCCTTATTCAGGTCATTTTAAACCTGCTATCCAATGCGGTTAAATTTTGTGATAAAGCCAATCCGCACGTTTCCATAAGTGGTTATCCTGTGTCTAATAATAATCAAAATGGATATATGATTGTGGTCGAAGATAATGGGCTGGGCGTACCGAAGTCAGATCACGACATGATCTTCGATAAATTCGCACGCGCCGATGAAGACACACCAAACCGCCCTACAGGAAGTGGGCTAGGGCTTGCCATATCCAAAGGTGTTATTGATCATTTCAATGGTCGAATTTGGGTAGAATCTGAAATTGGAAACGGGGCGACCTTTAAGGTGTTCTTACCTAATGATTAGAAACCATCTATGTCACATACCATATAACTTAAGGATTGATTTAAATTCAGGCGACTTAACGGCCTTTTGAATTAGCGTCTGTAATTCATCCAGCTTTATTTGGCTTTTCTTATTTCGGATACCTACAAAATGATATTCCTGATCATAAACATCAGAAACCACCAGCGTATCTTTTAAAACGGGGTTAAAAGATACGTATTGAAAAAGATAGGCTTCAGTTACAACTCCAATATCAACCCGATTTGTTAAGGTCATTTTAATGATTTGATCCTGATTCGATACAAGAGAAATATCAAATTTCTTATTCAAAAAGGTCGGATCGGGATTGAACCCGGCAAAATTATAATGATAACCCAAAATAGCCGCTATTCTTTTATCCGCTAAATGTTTGAAGAGTTTCTGACTAACCCCTTCTTTTCGAAGGGCAATATATTTTTCACCGCCCCCCATGTAAACTTGAGTTTGATCTACCTTATCCTTATCCCACCCCCATACCATCTGATCGAAAAGAGACACATCTATCTGGCTTTGATAAAACATAGTATGTCGGCGTCGTGGACTGGCCTCTGTTGGTTCAAATTGATAGTCTTTTTGAAGATTGTTCATCACCGTCAACAGGTCAACACCCAGTCCCGTATATGTGCCTTCTGGCGTGATATGATAATAAGGAGGAAAATCATATACGAGCGCCCTAAGTACTTCTGCTGCTTTTACTGTTTGTATATTTGCAAACAACAGAAAAAGACCACATAATATTTTCACGGGTTGTAATATTGTTTTCAACTTCTTTGCACCCTTGATAAACATAAAGAGAATTACCCTCTTACTATATGATAAAGCATTTCAAAAAGCCAACAACTAACATACGAACGATTTGATACTATAGATGATAAAGATAAACCAAACGTTAATCGGGAATAACTCTCTTGTTTATTTCATCGCAGAATTATCTGCCAATCATAATCATGACTTTAATAGAGCGTTAGAGTTAGTTCGTGCCGCAGCGAAATCGGGTGCAAATGCCATAAAGTTACAAACCTACACACCAGACACGATCACCATCAAATCTGACCGTCCAGAGTTTAACGTTGATGGCACCATCTGGGAAGGCACAGACCTACACAGTCTTTACCAACAAGCCTATACGCCATGGGAATGGCACAAAGCCATTTTTGAAGAAGCTAAACGCCTTGGTATGGATGCATTTTCAGCCCCCTTTGACCATAGCGCCGTTGATTTTTTAGAAGAGTTAAATGTACCCGCATATAAAATAGCTTCTAGTGAATTGGTCGACATCCCCTTACTGGCGCGGGTCGCAAAAACGGGCAAACCTATCATTCTTTCAACGGGTATGGCTGTGAAAGAGGAAATAGAAGAAGCAATTCAAACACTAAAATCAAATGGCTGTGATAATTTTGCCCTTCTAAAATGTACTGCTGCCTACCCCGCAGATCCAGAAGAAGCAAACTTAAGTACAATCCCATTAATGCAAGACGACTTTCAATGCCCTATCGGCCTATCAGATCACACATTAGGCCCCGCAGTTCCAATCACAGCCACGATTTTAGGTGCCTGTATCATAGAAAAACATTTTACCTTATCCCGTGAAGATGGGGGACCAGATGCTAGTTTTTCTTTAGAACCTGCCGAGTTCAAGCAAATGGTGGATGATATCCATCATGCTAAGGCTAGTTTGGGACGCGCCATTTATCAGCCAACAGAAAAAGAAAAAGTCGGCCTAAAATTCCGCAGATCCCTCTATATCGTTAAGGATGCCAACGCGGGCGACATCATCACCAAAGATCATATTCGAAGTATTCGTCCCGCAAATGGTATACATACCCGCCATTATGAAGAAGTTTTGGGCCGATGCTTTTCGAAAGATGTTCATGCTGGTACGCCACTTGGTTTTGACGTTATTGCCACCGAAGGTGCCTAATAAATGTCTGTTTTAATCACGAGCATCAACGACAAACGCCCCATGGTTCAGGCCATCACAAAAGCCGCACATGCCATTGGCGAGAAATCTATAGGAAGTGATATTAATATCCATGCGCCTGCGATCCAAGATGTTGATAGTTTTTTAAACCTTCCCCCAAGCCATGATAAAAGCTTTAAAGAGGCTGTTCTTTCCACCGTAAAATCACATGCTATTAAACTTATTTTACCATCCCGCGATGGTGACATCATGCCATTAGCGAAATTTTCTACAGAACTAAATCAACTTGGTTGCACACTTCCTCTTCCGTCGATGCAAACCATTTCACAATGCCAAGATAAGTTAGCATTCGCCTATAAATTAAAAGAGTTTGGATTTAAATATATTCCTATCCTTGAGAACCTATCAGACAATATTGAGACTTACTTTACACGCCCAAAATTTGGATCCTCCAGTGTTGGCGCTAAAATTCTAACAAACCTAAATGACGCACAAATCATCATCGACGACCCAGAAAGCTTATTGCACCCCTATATTGATGCACCTGAATATTCCATTGATTTACTGATGGACTTGGATAAAAAGCCCCTAAATGCAGTGGTGCGTCAACGCCAAAAAATCCTAGGCGGCGAAGCAAAGCTTACTCAAGTCGAAAATCAAGAATATTTAAAAAATCAAACTATGAAACTTGGTGAACTTCTTGGTTTAAAAGGCCACAACCTTATTCAAGCATTCCTTCCAGAAGATGGTGAACCCATTTTCATTGAAGTCAACTTAAGGTTCGGAGGCGCGTCTATTCTTGCGTTGAAGGCTGGGTTGAATACGCCGGAAATACTTTTACGCCAATCCCATGGTTTGTCCATTAACTCTTCCTCCTATAACAACATCCAATATGGCCTATCGCTTAGGCGTGAACGGCATGAAGATGTAGAAGTAGATAGGTTTTACGTAGCTTAATCATCTGCTAGCTTTACCCTTGTGGTCCTTGACAAGATTTCTCCATTGGGCCATGTAGGGCGTCGATTTAAAATTTAGAAATTGGAATTTAACAATGTCTCTTTGTCCTTGCGGTTCACAGTCCGAATATGAAGCATGTTGCGCGCCATTACATGACGGCGCCATTGGTGCAACACCAGAAGCAGTTATGCGTTCACGCTACAGTGCTTTTGTCGTTAATAAACTTTCGTATCTTGCAGATACGCTTACTGAAGAAAGTAAAGGCGACTATGACGCAGAAGAAACTGCTGCATGGGCAGAAAGTGCTAAATGGCAAAACCTTGAAATTCGTAGTACTACAGGCGGCGGCGAAAATGACGAAGAAGGCACAGTAGAGTTCATTGCTAAGTTTAAAGCAGGCCCAGAATTACATGCCCATCACGAAGTTAGTTATTTTGTAAAAAGAGATGGTCATTGGCTTTATTCCCACGGGGATATGAACCCGAAACAAGAACAACGCATTGTTACAAAAATTGGACGTAACGACCCATGCCCTTGCGGGTCTGGGAAAAAGCATAAGAAATGTTGTTTGAATGCTGCTTAATTTTAGTATTCAAAAAAGCGAATAGGCATCTAGTTCATTAGATCTATTTTGCTTCTTTAGGAAACATTTGTAAGGGGGTGACGAGTTAGATAGTTGCTCCCTTATTTTTTTCTCAACGTTGAATATTGATAGAGCCAATCCAGTGGGTAGATCTAAGTTTGCCCCCTACCTATCATCAACATTCATTTCATAAAGATTAGTGCCGGATTTACGAGCCCATTTATCATAAAAAGATCTAGCACGGTAATTATCGTCTGCGGTTAACCAACGCATGGTTCCCCACTTCTTTTGTTTAGCTATATTTTTCAACTCCGTAAATAACGCGTCCCCCACTTTCAGCCCACGGGCCTGCGGATCCACAAATAAATCATCTAAATAACCAATATAGACACCGTGCAACGGCCTTAACATGGGCCGATAATGGGCAAGTCCAACAGGTTTCCCTTCATAACTTGCCATTAAACAGTTTAGCTCATGGCTATCATCAGTTAGCCATTGCCAAACTGTTTCAGCAATTTCATCGGTCATTTCGCGTTTATAAAATCTAGCATATCCATCATAAAGCGCGCGCCAGATGACCTTGTCTTTTACATTAAGGTCATTAACCTCAATTCTTGATACTATCGCCATAACCAAAATTCCTTATCAGGTAGGCCACAGGCATATCAGCACTGGCTTTTTTGTAAAAGTACCATTTTGTAAAATCACTAAGAGCCATTCCCGCTCAGACGATACTTCTTTTGTGTTTTTAATTTTTAAAATTTTACTCTTGTTAAATTATATTTACTGGTATTAAAATATTATCAAACGAACTATATAGGCCATTGAATGCCTGCGCTAAACTTTGGGGAGAGTATTTTTATGAATGAAGATTTATCTAATATTAGTAAGTTACTTGTTCAAATCGGAAACTTACAACAGCACGCAAGCAGTGCTGGAAACTTACAGAACCAATATATCCAAGAAATTAATGATAGATCTAAACATTTATTAGAATCCTTAAATTTTGCTGAAAACGGAGTTGTTGAAAGCATTGGTACCGCAGAAGATTTAAAAACAGGTATCGAAACGAAAATCACCTCAGTTACAGGCCAAATTAGCGATACATTAGAAAATGTGATCAATGTTTTACATGAAAAGTCCTCCTCTGCGGGGGATGCCTTAAAATCCATCACGGAAATAGGTAAGGCCGTTCAAATTTTGGCCCTGAACGCAACAATTGAAGCTGCACGTGCGGGTGAGCATGGAAAAGGTTTTGCGGTTGTGGCAAGCGAAGTTAAGAATCTAGCCCAACGCACGATGACACAAGTTCAAAATGCGGAACAAAACCTCGACATGTCTAGTGTAACATCACAGCTAGAATCAACGATGAGCGGCATTACAGAACAAATCGATACATTATCTAAGACAGTGAATTCTTCCTTAGAACAATTGAACGATATGTTTTCACGTATTGAAACCCAACTGGTTGATGTAAAATCAAACAACCGTGTCGTTTTTGAAATGCTAGAGGGCAACAAAACCGCATCGGAAAGGGCTAAAAAGAAAATCGATTGGGCGTATGACGAAGTCAATCTTCTCAGCAACGCCTTAACGGAACCAGACCAAACCCGCGATGTAAAAATAAAATCTATTGGAAATGGATTAGGGGTCCATTTTGATCCATCCTATGACAGATTAGAAGATATTAAATTGCGTGGAGTTATTCGTGTCGCGATAGAACCCTCCTTTGTTGGTCTCTCTTTTCGCCCAACAAAACAATCTGAACTGCAAGGCCTAGATGTGGAATATGCAAAAGCCTTAGCAATGGCTCTTGGTGTTCGTTGTGAATTTATAGAATACCCGTGGGATCTATTAACAGAACTTCTTATTGTAGGCGCAGAAAAAAACACACCAGAAGCAGATATCATTATTAGTGCGCTTCCGCCGGATCCTTCCTATCAAAACTTGGCTTATTCTGAAACTTATACATATTTGAACTTCGTCCTTTGCCGTCAAAAAGGGGATGACAGCATCAATAGTTTAAGGGATTTAGAAGGTAAAGTCCTTGGCGTCATCAATGACCCCGGTGCCTTTAGCGTGATGGAAGATGCAGGTTTAAGGTGGAATGATAACGCACATCTACCCGGTGGAAAAATACGCTTGTCAAACCTCATCGCCTATTCAGATCAATCACGCATACATGATTGCTTGGCCGATGGTGCTGTAGATGCGTTTGCCGTTGATTTACCGATTTATTATTGGGCATCAAATAATACAAGTAGCCCTTGGTATGGAAAGATTGAAATCATTCCCGAAAATATTCCGGATGATCCATATTTCTATACAATGGCCGTTTATGATGATCCATCGTCGTATAATCTCCTTAAAGAAGTTAACCAATTCATTAACGGCTTTAAATCTTCTCCGGAGCGCCACGCATTAGAAAAAGAATGGCAAGGTGAGATTCTTAACAGCCAACTCAATTACAAAGATGTTTCAAAAGATCTTATTGGTGAGGGCGAACTTGCCCTTAAATATCAAAATAACAAAGATCACGAGACGTAATACCTAATTACCCTAAAACTAAGGGGCAAGATAATGGTTGCTTTGATTTCATAGTATCAAACCCTACCAATCAATCTTGCCCCATATTTTCTACATCCCCTCCACACCACCATCACCTATTATATCCCCAAGAAGGCTCAACCATCATGTTTTCTGCCATGGCATAGCTGAATCCAGTCTTTGCTATTTCATTTGCAAATATAGCCTTTAAGCTTAAAACTTATATACTTAAATATTTTATACTTGAAATACTTTTCATTCTCTGTGATGATCTATCTTGAAATAATAGATCGAACGATCACAGCTGGAGGAAATTATGCGTATAGCTTGTCTTGGTGGCGGCCCTGCCGGATTATATTTTGCGATTAGCATGAAGCTGAAAGACTCTTCCCATGAAGTCGTCGTCATAGAGCGTAATAAACCAGATGATACATTTGGCTGGGGCGTGGTTTTATCTGATGAATCCTTAGATAAGTTAGTGGTAAATGACCCGCAAAGCGCTGCTAGCATCAAAGATAATTTCGCATATTGGGATGATATAGCGGTCCTTCACAGGGGGGAACGTACTGTTTCTACCGGTCATGGTTTCTGTGGTATTGGTCGCATGAAAATGTTGAATATACTGCAAGAACGCGCTGTAGAACTAGGTGTAGATATTCGCTATGAAACCGAAGTAAATTCCGCCAGTGAATATGCAGATGATTATGATTTAGTCGTTGCCGCAGATGGTTTAAATTCAAAAACACGCACAGAATTTTCCGAACATTTCAATCCAGACATCGACACACGAAAATGCCAATTTGTGTGGCTTGGAACCCATCAGAAATTTAATGATGCGTTCACTTTCATCTTTGAAGAAACCGAACATGGTTGGGTTTGGGCCCATGTGTATCAATTCGACAATGATACGGCGACATTCATCGTAGAGACCACACAAGAAACTTGGGAAAAATTTGGCTTTGGGGAAAAGAGCCAAGAAGAAAGTATTGCCCTTTGTGAGAAGATCTTCAAAGATCACCTTGGCGGACATCCAATGATGACCAATGCCAAACATATACGTGGCTCTGCATGGTTAAAATTCCCACGTGTCCTTTGTGAAACGTGGTCTTATAAAAACATCGTTCTTATGGGGGACGCGGCGGCCACTGCGCATTTCTCTATCGGGTCGGGTAGCAAACTGGCCTTTGAAAGTGCTATTGCGCTTGCGAATTACCTACATAGTGAAGACACAATGGAAGGCGCCTTTGAAAGATACCAAGAAGAACGGCGCCTTGAAGTATTACGTTTACAATCTGCAGCACGAAATTCACTTGAATGGTTTGAACGCGTAGAACGCTACCTTGACCTAGATCCCGTTCAATTCAATTACAGCCTTTTGACACGATCCCAACGGATCAGCCATGAGAACTTACGCCTACGTGATAAAGACTGGCTTGAATCCGCAGAAGGTTGGTTTGCTGAACAATCTGGCCTGCCTAAAGGCACCGTACGACCACCTATGTTCACCCCCTTTAAACTACGGGATATGAAACTGAAAAACCGTATCGTAGTTTCGCCCATGGCCCAATATAAGGCCAAAGATGGCATCCCAAATGACTGGCATTTTAGCCATTATGTGGAACGGGCAAAAGGTGGTGCTGGTTTGATTTACACAGAAATGACATGTATTTCCCCTGAAGGTCGAATAACACCCGGCTGCCCTGGACTTTATGCACCAGAACATGAAGCAGGCTGGAAACGCTTGGTTGATTTCATACATGTAGAGACCAATGCAAAAATTGCTGTTCAGATAGGTCATGCTGGCCCCAAAGGATCAACGCAAGTTGGCTGGGAAGCCATGGATGCACCATTGAAAGATGGAAATTGGGAAACCCTAGCCCCCTCATCAATCCCTTGGTCTGATCATAATAATCCCCCAAAAGAAATGACCCGCGAAAATATGGATATGGTGTTAAACCAATTTGTAGACGCAACTAAAATGGCAGAACGTTGCGGATTTGATATGTTGGAATTGCATTATGCCCATGGCTATTTAATGTCCAGCTTCATCACACCTATTAAGAATAAACGCGCTGATGAATATGGCGGTAGTTTAGAAAACCGCATGCGTTTCCCGCTGGAAGTATTTAATGCGGTTCGTGCGGTATGGCCTACTGAGAAACCAATATCTATTCGTATTTCAGCCACTGACTGGATGGAGGAAGAAGGTATTTCTCCTTCTGATGCGGTGGAAATTGCAAAAATGTTGGGAGAGGTTGGCGTCGATATTATTGATGTTTCCGCAGGCCAAACCACCATTGATGCAAAACCAGTTTACGGGCGTATGTTCCAAACCCCTTTCTCTGATCAAATCAAAAATGAAACCGGCCTAAAAACCATGGCTGTAGGTAACATTTATGAAACAGATCATGTGAATTCTATTCTAATGGCAGGACGGGCAGACCTATGTTGTTTGGCCCGCCCCCATTTGGCAGATCCCTATTGGACATTACATGCAGCCGCAGAAATGGGATATCGTGATCCATCATGGCCCGCCCCTTATGAGGCAGGTAGGGATCAACTTTATCGCTTAGCAGAACGCGCAGAAACTACTCAAATTAAGGTATAAAATGTTAAATACACACGCTTCCCATCTCAAAGATAAACATCTACTGATCACCGGTGGCGGGTCTGGCGTTGGTGCGGCTATTGCACAATCTTTTGCCGCGGCAGGGGCGAATGTTTCTATTTTGGGACGCCGTAAAAAAGCCCTTCATGACACTGCAAAAGGATATAGCAATATATTTCCTGCAACAGCGGATGTATGCGACGAAGCCTCCTTAAATGATGCATTTACCAAAGCACGGGAGGAATTCGGCCCTATCAATATCGTCATCGCTAATGCAGGTACCGCAGAGACAGCACCATTTGAACGCACCGATTTAGATCAATGGAATCGGATGATCTCGACAAACCTAACAGGTACCTTTCTAACTATTAAGAATGCCTATGAAGATATGAAAGCTTCTGGTGAAGGTCGCATCATCGCCATTGCCTCAACTGCCGGACAAAAAGGGTATAGCTATGTTGTTCCATATTGCGCGGCAAAACATGGCGTCGTGGGTTTGGTAAAAGGCCTTGCCTTAGAAGCCGCACGCACAAATATCACCGTCAATGCAATCTGTCCCGGTTTTATAGAAACACCAATGTTAGAAACATCTATTAACAACATCAAAAAGGTTACAGGTCGTAGCGAAGAAGAAGCACGAAAATCTTTATATGCAGGTAACCCACAAAAACGCTTCATCCAAGTTGAAGAAGTAGCAGCCATGGCCCAATGGCTATGCGCACCGGGCTCCGAAAGTATAACAGGCCAAGCATTATCAATATCAGGAGGCGAAACATGAGCCTAGCTCCTTCACATATTTCAAATGATCTAGAGTCCTCCTCTGATCCAACAAAACAACGATTACGCCTATGGTTACGCATGCTACGGGCCACCAAGATGGTAGAAACAGAAATTCGTGAGAATTTGAAAGAAACCTTCGATACGACATTGCCACGTTTTGATGTATTAGCCGCGTTATATAACAATGCGACAAGCAACGAAGAGAGCGCCATCACCATGACAGAGCTTTCTCGTAAACTGAAAGTTTCTAATGGGAATGTTACTGGCATCATTGATCGATTAGTAAATGACGCATCCGTTGTACGTATCCAAAGCCCGAAAGATCGTAGATCTAACCGTGTTATGGTGACCCCCAAAGGCCGCACAGAATTCGAATCAATGGCCGTAGCTCATGAAGGCTGGATCAATGACCTTCTTGGCGACACAACAGATAATAACATTAACGAAATGATCAGCCTTGTAGATCAAATGAATAAAAATGTAATGGAGAAAACGAAATGACTAAAATGGCAGGCCTAAAACCAACCCATTTTAATTGGCATATGGAGGAATCTGTTGCCGTCATTTCGCTGGACCGTCCTGATCGCAAAAACCCACTTACTTTTGAAAGCTATGCAGAATTACGCGATACATTTCGTGCACTACCTTATGCAAAGGATGTAGATGTCGTTTTATTCAAAGCCAACGGCGGCAATTTCTGTTCTGGGGGTGATGTTCATGACATCATCGGCCCTTTGGTTAAAATGGATATGAAAGAACTTCTTGAATTCACCCGCATGACTGGTGATTTGGTAAAGGCCATGATTGGATGCCACAAACCAATCATTGCAGCTGTAGATGGCGTTGCAGTTGGTGCAGGGGCCATTATTACAATGGCATCAGATATTCGCATGGCAACCCCAGAAGCCAAAACCGCATTCCTATTCACAAAAGTAGGGTTGGCTGCCTGTGATATGGGGGCGTGTGCCATGTTACCACGTATCATAGGCCAAGGGCGTGCTGCCGACCTTCTTTATTCCGGACGTCCCATGTCGGCACAAGAAGGCTATAATTGGGGATATTTCAGTCAACTACATGATGCAAATATGCTTGAAGAAGAAGCAATGAATTATGCACAACGCCTTGCTGCGGGTCCAAATTTTGGCCATATGGTGACAAAAACCCAGCTGAACCAAGAATGGAATATGGGATTAGAACAAGCCATCGAAGCAGAGGCACAAGCCCAAGCGATTTGCATGCAAACCCAAGATTTTGAACGCGCTTACCATGCGTTTGTAGCAAAAGAAAAACCTGTGTTTGAAGGAAATTAAGATGCCTGACAAAAGCTTTCTCGATTGGCCCTTTTTAGAACCGAAACATAAAGAACTAGCCCTTCGCCTAGATGAATGGGCAACAGATAATCTTGCCCATATAGATCATTCCGATGTAGATGCCGCCTGTAGAAAATTGGTTAAAGATTTAGGGGATGCAGGGTGGTTAACCCATAGTGCTATTAACCCTGATAACCCTGAACAAAAACTAGATGTTCGATCCTTATGCATCATCCGTGAAACCCTTGCCCGTCATGATGGCTTGGCTGACTTTGCCTTTGCCATGCAAGGGTTAGGCACAGGTGCCATCTCTCTTTTTGGCAGTGAAGAACAGAAAAGATGGTTAGAAAAAACCCGTGCTGGCGATGCGCTTTCTGCCTTTGCCCTTACGGAACCTGCCTCTGGATCTGATGTGGCGAACATGGATAGTAGCGCCATTTTGCAAGGTGACGACTATATCTTGAACGGAGAGAAGACGTGGATATCAAATGGCGGCATTGCTGATTTCTATATTGTTTTTGCGCGAACAGGTGAATGCCTTGGGGCAAAAGGTCTTTCTGCCTTTTTGGTTCCTGCAGACAGTGACGGCTTTGAAATCGTAGAACGCCTTGAAGTTATGGCCCCCCATCCCTTAGCCCATATTCGCTTCAACAACATCCACCTTCCAAAATCTGCCATGATAGGAAATCCTGGGCAAGGTTTCAAAATCGCTATGTCTGTATTGGATATCTTTCGATCTACAGTTGGGGCCGCAGCATTAGGTTTTTCCCGTCGGGCATTGGATGAATCGATAAAACGCGCAACCAGCAGGGAGCTTTTTGGGGCACCTTTATCAGAATTACAAATGGTTCAAGGCCATTTGGCAGATATGGCACTTGATATCGATGCATCCGCATTGCTTGTGTATCGTGCAGCATGGACCAAAGATTTAGGTGCATCACGGATCACAAGAGAGGCTTCAATGGCAAAATTACATGCCACAGACAGCGCCCAACAAGTGATCGACAAAGCGGTTCAAATACATGGCGGAGATGGCGTTAGATCAGGGCATCCTGTTGAAAAACTATATCGTGAAATTCGCGCCTTGCGTATTTATGAAGGGGCAAGCGATGTTCAAAAAATCGTCATGGCACGTCAAATACTCACTGACTGGCAAGCCCTTCAAGATAAAACATAAGAAAAGCAGGATTTAGGGAGAGTTAAATGTTGGGACCAACAGCACATATAGACACTTATACGCGGGATAATTTACCGCCCCTAGACCAATGGCCTGAATTCTTGATGGATCGCCCAGAATTTCAATATCCTGACCATCTGAATGTCGCCGTAGAATTAACCGATGCTATGATCGACAAAGGTTTTGGTGATCATGTGGCCCTGATTGGGAATGGCCGGCAACGAACTTACAAAGAATTAACCGACTGGACCAACAGATTAGCCCATGCCCTTGTCGAAGATTTTGGTATCCAAGCCGGTAACCGTGTTCTTATTCGATCTGGTAATAACCCAGCCTTTGTTGCGGCATGGTTAGCGGCAACAAAGGCTGGTGCAGTTGTGGTTAATACCATGCCGATGTTACGCGCGATGGAGTTAACAAAAGTCATCCAAAAGGCTAATGTAAAATTTGCCCTTTGTGATAGCAGGATGATGGAAGAACTGGAAATTTGCCTTGAAAATGAATCAGGCTTAGAAAAACTTGTATCCTTTGATGGCAGTTCCAACCATGACGCAGAACTAGATCGTGTTGCCCTTGGCAAACCTGTGAAGTTTGACGCCGTAAAAACAGGGCGCGATGATGTTGCTTTACTTGGCTTTACATCCGGCACCACAGGCAATCCAAAAGCCACAATGCATTTTCATCGCGACATGTTGATGATTGCTGATGGATATGCGCAATCGGTATTAAAAGTTACCCCCGATGATGTTTTTGTTGGCTCTCCTCCTCTCGCCTTTACTTTTGGCCTTGGTGGACTTGCTATATTCCCTTTACGCTTTGGTGCAACCGCCACCTTGCTTGAAAATGCATCACCGCCAAATCTTATTGATATCATTCAAACTTATAAGGCAACCATCTGTTTTACCGCACCCACTGCCTATAACGCCATGCTAAACGCCGCAGATGAAGGGGCAGATATTTCTAGCCTACGCATTGCTGTGTCCGCGGGAGAAACGTTACCTGCACCAATTTTTGACCGATGGATAAAGAAAACAGGCGTTCCGATGATTGACGGCATTGGATCGACAGAGATGCTACATATTTTCATAACCAACACACCAGATGATTATCAAGCTGGAGCCACGGGTCGACCAGTTCTAGGATATGAAGCAAAAATCATTGACGAAAATTTTAACGAAGTTGCCGATGGCGAAATGGGCCGATTGGCTATAAAAGGTCCAACTGGTTGCCGTTATCTTTCCGATGAACGCCAACAAAAATATGTTCACGATGGTTGGAACATTACGGGAGATACCTTCTTTCGTGATGAAAATGGTGTTTTCCATTTTGCTGCACGGGCAGATGATATGATTATTTCCTCTGGCTATAACATTGCCGGACCCGAGGTAGAATCTGCATTATTGGCCCATGAATATGTCAGCGAATGTGCGGTCATAGGCATTCCGGATACTGAACGTGGGCATATCGTACAAGCACATATTGTCTTAACTGACGGCATTCCCCCTTCAAAAATAACAACAAAAACCTTGCAGAATTTCGTAAAAGAAACGATCGCGCCTTTCAAATATCCACGTTCAATCGTCTTTACAGATGGGTTGCCAAAAACTCAAACTGGTAAATTACAACGCTTTCGGTTGAAAAACCCATCAGAACAATAATAATAGAACCAAGACAGCAACAATAATAATAAAATATCATTAATTCACTTTGATATCTCAGGGAGAGAACATGTTAAAAAAAGTAACAACTACACTAGCAGCATTAGCAATGGCCGGTACTGCAACGATGGCACAAGCAGAACTTAAAGTAGGTATGATCACCACCTTATCTGGTGGCGGAGCCGGCCTTGGTATCGATGTCAGAGATGGCTTCTTACTTGCGGTAAAAAATTCAGGCCGTACAGACATCAATGTTATGGTTGAAGATGATGCACGGAAACCTGATGTAGCGAAACAAATTGCGAATAAATTTGTACAAAAAGAAAAAGTTGATGTCCTAACAGGTATCATCTGGTCAAATTTAGCAATGGCAGTTGTGCCAGCAGCTACTCGCGGCGGCACAATTTACATTTCACCTAACGCTGGCCCATCCCCATTGGCAGGCAAAGCATGTCATGAAAATTACTTCAATGTTGCATGGCAGAATGACAACCTACATGAGGCAATGGGCGGTTATGTAACCGGTGCGGGCAAAAAGAAACCATTCATCATGGCACCTAACTATCCAGCAGGTAAAGATGCCCTAACAGGTTTCAAACGCTATTATAAAGGTGACTTAGGTGGCGAAGTTTATACTAAACTTGGACAAACTGATTATGCGGCTGAAATCGCACAAATCAAAGCATCAGGTGCAGATTCATTATTCTTCTTCCTACCGGGTGGCATGGGTATTTCCTTCATGAAACAATTTGCACAATCAGGTATGGATATTGATGTTTATGGCCCAGCATTCAGCTTTGACCAAGGTATTCTAAAAGCTGTTGGCGAAGCTGCATTAGGTGTGAAAAACTCTTCCCAATGGAATAAAGACATCGACAATGCAGCAAACAATAAATTCGTTGCAAGCTTCCAAGCTGAATATGGTCGTCTACCATCACTTTATGCATCACAAGGATATGATGCAGCCAACTTAATCATTTCTGCTTCTGATAAATCTGGCAATCAAGATGACTTCCGTTCTGCATTAAAGATGGCTCATTTTGATTCAGTACGTGGCGACTTCAAATTCGCAGCTAACAATCATCCAATCCAAGATATCTATGTGCGTGAAGTTGTAAAAGAAGGCGATATCCTTACCAATAAAATCATCGGTGTTGGTCTTAAAGATCATTCCAATGCATATGTAGCTGATTGCAAAATGTAATCGACTATAATCGCTAACTTACGACTTGTGGGTCAAAAGGCTGTTTCTTCGCTGAAGCAGCCTACCCACTTCCTAATTACGAACACCTAAATGAATGAATGATTTCTTTGGCTTTTAGCAGCCTTTGAAGGATAAATAATGACTAGTGCGCTTTTAATAGAACAGATCTTAAATGGGGTCCAACTGGGGGTCATGTTATTCCTCATGTCCGCAGGACTTACCCTTGTTTTCGGTGTGATGGGGCTTATTAATCTTGCCCATGGTTCTCTCTTTATGATTGGGGCCTTTGCATGTGCATGGGTCAGTGAATTTCTAGGGTCTTTCTGGCTGGGTTTAGGTGCAGGCTTCATTGCTGCTGCTGTTGTCGGTGCCATTGTTGAAATGACGGTCATTCGTAGGCTCTATAATCGTGACCATCTAGATCAAGTTTTAGCGACATTTTCTCTTATTCTTATTTTTACAGAAGGCACACGCTGGGTGTTTGGTGATCGGCCATTATGGCTGGATATCCCACAATCCCTTGTCGGAAGTGTATCATTGATGGAAGGGGTCACCTACCCTCTATATCGCCTTTTTATCATTGTAGTCGGCGTTGTCCTTGCTTTGGCTCTTTACCTTCTTATCACAAAAACACGCCTTGGCATGCGCATCCGTGCGGGGGAAAGTGACCGTGAAATGATTGGGGCTTTAGGGGTGAATATCAAAGTATTATACACCATCGTATTTGCCCTTGGGGCCGCCTTAGCAGGTATCGCTGGGTCTTTAATTGGTGCGATACAATCGGTGCAAGTTGGCAT
>CBFCZA010000018.1:0-16172 GCA_965602285.1 uncultured Curvivirga sp.
AAGCTAAAACAATGGGTTAAAGTGTATCTGAACTAGTTATCTGGTACAGCCCCAAAAAGAATTATGTCAAATAAAACAATAAATATTTCTATTTTGTTCTATGGTTGGATGATTTTTAAACGGCTCTGATATGAACTAACAAGGACGTAAGGCTAAATGCCTTACCCTTCCGCTATCAAACTTCTGAAATAAGGGATGGTTTTATCTAGGCCCTGTTCAAGGGTAATGGCTGGGGTCCAGTTAAGCTCTTTCTTTGCGAGAGAAATATCTGGTTGGCGTTGTGTGGGGTCATCTTGAGGGAGTGGCTTGTAGATGATTTTGGATGTGGTTTCTGGAATCATCTTGATCACTAGTTCTGCCAATTCCCCTATTTGGAATTCAGAGGGATTCCCAAGGTTTACGGGACCAATGAAACCTTCACGGCTTTCATTCATCATGGCTTGGAAGCCGTCTAACATATCATCCACATAGCAGAAAGAGCGGGTTTGCGTGCCATCGCCATAAAGGGTGATGTCTTCATTATGTAATGCTTGCCAAATGAAGTTACTTACCACACGTCCATCTTGCGGATGCATATTAGGGCCAAAGGTATTGAAGATACGAACCACTTTGATGTCGGTCTTATATTGACGATGATAATCAAAGAATAGAGTTTCTGCGCAACGTTTTCCTTCGTCATAACAAGCGCGTGGACCAATAGGATTCACACGGCCCCAGTAATCTTCTGTTTGGGGATGGATCTCTGGATCGCCATAGACTTCAGACGTGGAAGCCTGTAAAATCCTAGCATTAATACGTTTTGCTAAACCCAACATATTGATGGAACCATGGACAGCCGTTTTAACGGTTTGCACAGGGTTATATTGATAATGTACGGGTGAAGCGGGGCATGCCAAATGATAGACTTGGTCGACCTCAGCATAGAGCGGAAAAGTCACATCATGACGAAGGAATTCAAAGTTATGTTCATCCATCAAATGTTGGATATTACGCTTTCGTCCCGTGAAAAGATTATCAGCACAAATAACATCATGCCCTTCTTTCACCAGACGATCACAAAGATGCGACCCAATAAAGCCCGCACCGCCCGTGACTAAAATCCGTTTTTCCATAAAATTAAACCTCTATGCCGTTCATACTATTCATAGTAAGTCTGATAATATGATTGATTCTTATATAAATTCAAATCATTGAACATATTCAAAAAAATCATATGCAAAGAGACCGACTTTAGCGAAGCCCCTATGACGTTGGGTCTTCACGTGTTTGGATCATCAACTTACCAAAATTCTTGGCTGTTAGCATATCAACGAAAGCTTGTGGCATTTCCTCAAGCCCTTGTTTAATGTCCTCTTTATGTTGAAGCTTCCCTTCTTTTGCCCAAGCAGCAAGTTGAGTACGTGCCTCTACAATATCTTTTTCTGGATAATCAAAGATCAAGAACCCTTGCATTTTAGCCCGTGCAATTAATACCTGACGTAGGAACCGTTGGCCCATATCAGCTTCGTCAAATTTCCCAGCCAACGAAATCATACCGCATATGATAATACGAGAAAATGGTGCTAAGTTTTTCATAACACCGTCATGAATAATACCAGCAGTATTATCGAAAAATACGTTCACCCCATTCGGACACGCTTCTTTAATCGCCGCGTCCATATCTTTTTCTTCAAGATAATTAAGGCCTACGTCATAACCAAGGCTTTTACAGAAATCTAATTTTTCGGTCGTACTAGCAACCGCAACAGTACGCGCGCCTTTGATCTTTGCAATCTGCCCTGCAATTTGGCCTACCGCACCACTTGCAGCAGAAATCAATACAGTTTCATCTATTTTAGGCTGACCTATATCACGTAAAGCAAGGTAAGCCGTTAAACCCGGCATGCCTAAATATCCAATCGCGGAATAAATAGGGCCAAGGCCTCGGTCCACTTTATGAAGCTTTTGACCATTCGCCAAATCACCATCCAATACAGCATAATCCTGCCAACCAAAATTGATATTCTCGACAATATCACCCACCGCGTAGTCAGGGTGGCGACTTTCGATAACTTCGGCGACACCGCCGCCATGCATGCAATCCCCAACACCAACACCAGCCGCATAATTGGCAGCAGCACTGATTCGCCCGCGCATATATGGATCAAGTGAAAGATAAATGCTTTTAGCCAATACTTGCCCTTCTTTTGGTTCTGGAATTGCAGAAGATTTCATTTCCCAATTATCAGCAGAAGGCATTCCTGTAGGATGGCTTTTAAGGACCCATTGGCGGTTCATATCACTCATTATTCATTTCCTATTTCGTTTAGCTTTTAAAGAAAGTGTTCGTTTAGCCTTTAAAGAAAGCATCTGCGGCCCCAAGGGCAGCTTTCTTCTTTTCAATGGCTTGTTCTGTACGTGTTATTTCTGCCTTTAGCGCATCGATATATTCACCCAAGGCCTCTATGGATTGTTCGTCCATATTTAAGGGCGCCCCTAACGTGGGTCGCTTAGGTTCAAAATCATCACTGTCCATCTGATACTTTCCTTTTCGGTATTTTTGCTTAGTATCTTTTCCTAGTATCCGTTGTGCCGTCTATTGACGCAAGAGAAGAGAGTATTTCATGAGTGAAAATTTCACACTGCCAGACCAAATGAAAGTTATAGAAATAACCGAAGGTGGCGGCCCAGAAGTTCTAAAACCGAACATGCGCCCCTTGCCCTCTGTCGGTGAAAACGATGTGTTGATCAAGGTTGAAGCCGCCGGCGTAAACCGCCCTGATTGCTTACAACGTGCAGGCCTTTATCCCGCACCAAAGGGCGCAAGTGATCTTCCAGGACTTGAAGTTGCGGGCACAGTCGTAGCCATCGGATCCAATGTGAACCACTGGAATGTTGGTGATAAAGCCTGCGCCCTA
Organism: uncultured Curvivirga sp.; assembly: GCA_965602285.1. Classification (GTDB taxonomy): domain Bacteria; phylum Pseudomonadota; class Alphaproteobacteria; order UBA8366; family Aestuariispiraceae; genus Curvivirga. Next base: position 2,898 of record CBFCZA010000018.1, read on the forward strand.
ACCCCGGGTGGTGGATATGCCGAATATTGCAGCGCACCAGCGGGCCACGCCCTTCCTTGGCCAGAAGGTTATGATGCGGTGAAGGCCGCAGCCCTACCAGAAACCTATTTCACTGTATGGACGAATGTTTTTGATCGCGTTGGTTTGCAAGCTGGCGAAACGATTCTTGTGCATGGCGGAAGCAGCGGCATTGGAACAACTGCCATCCAACTGGCCAAGGCCTTTGGTGCAAAAATCATTGTAACGGCTGGATCACAAGAAAAATGTGATTTCTGTACTGATTTGGGTGCGGATCTCGCCATCAATTACAAAACACAAAATTGGGAAGTTGAAGTTAAAAAGGCCACAGATGGCCAAGGCGTAAACGTAATATTTGATATGGTTGGCGCCCCTTATATGCAAATGAATATCAACAGCCTTGCCGTCGAAGGCCGTTATGCCATGCTTGCCTTCTTAAAAGGTGCCAAGGCAGAATTAGATATGCGCCGCGTATTAATGGATCGCCTGATCATCACAGGATCAACCTTGCGTCCACAATCTGACGAAGCCAAAACCATTATTGCCAATAGGCTTCATGAACGTGTATGGCCTTTGTTAAATAGCGGTAAAGTGAAACCAATCATTCACGCAACATATCCGTTGGAAGAGGCAGATAAGGCGCATGCGCTGATGGAGAGCTCCACCCATATGGGCAAAATTATGCTTACCCTTTAACCTGCATGCCCCATAACCTGTAATAATAGAGAATATATAAATGTCCGTAGAAACAATACTTCAAGAACGCAGTGAAAATAAATGTGAATTATGTGCCGCAACAGAGAACCTGTCCGCACAAGAAGTTCAACCAGACCCAAATGGAACTGTCGATCATTTCATTTATGTGTGTGACACTTGCCAGTCACAAATCGAAGATACCTCCACAGCAGATTTAAATCATTGGCGTTGCCTAGGGGATAGCATGTGGACACCTGTTCCTGCGGTTCAAGTGGTTGCATGGCGCATGTTAAAACATTTTTCAGATACAGACAGCTGGGCACAAGACCAACTAGAAATGCTTTATTTGGAAGATGATATTCTGGCTTGGGCACAAGCAGGCGCAGAAGCCACTAACGATGACGTTGGGGGCTTGGTCCATAAAGACAGCAATGGTGTGATCCTTTCTGGTGGTGACACAGTAACATTGATAAAGGACCTTAATGTTAAGGGCGGAGGTTTTACAGCCAAACGCGGTACAGCTGTTCGAAATATATCACTGGTTCAAGATAATGCAGGCCATATCGAAGGCCGTGTAAGTGGCCAGCAGATCGTTATTTTGACAGAATTCGTCAAGAAATCGAATTAGTATTATAATAAAAGAGAGGCGCAACCCTTTTAAAGTTTCGAGAATCAACCAATATTATGATGATAGAAAAACCTAACGACCAAAGGGCTTCAATGCTTTTAACTGAAAATTTTAAAATAATAGAAGACTTCTCTCTTTTAGATGAACTCTCTTGCCATGCCGGGCCGGATCGACAAGATGACGATACTGGCAATGGCGGCACTGATACGGGTGTTCTAACCAAGACAAAACCCAAAACAAAAAAACCCTCTATGTATAAAGTGCTATTGTTGAATGACGATTATACCCCTATGGAATTTGTCGTCTTTATTTTACAAAGCATCTTTAACAGAGGCGAAGAAGATGCAGTCTCTATCATGTTACAGGTTCATCAAAAGGGTGCAGGTATCTGTGGTGTTTACCCCTATGAAATAGCGGAGACAAAAGTCTCTCAAGTGATGAATTTAGCGCGAAAAGAACAGCACCCTTTGCAGTGTACACTGGAAAAAGATTAAGCTATCCTTAGTATTAAGCTAGCGCCCCTTGAAAAATTTGGGTCTCGCCCAAAATATAAAGGAACTAAACTAAAAAAGTTTCGGAAGGAATTAAGCATATGCTGTCAAAGACATTAGAGGAAACCCTCCACCGCGCACTTGCCTATGCCGCGTCACGTCGTCATGAATATGCAACTTTAGAACATTTACTTCTTTCGTTAACAGAAGACGCAGATAGCTTGGCTGTTTTACGTGCCTGTAGTGTTGATGTAGAACGATTACGCAATGATATCGTTGATTTCTTAAATAATGATCTAACAGATCTCATTTCAATGACTGAAACAGAACCAAGCCCAACGGCTGGTTTTCAGCGCGTCCTTCAACGTGCTGCCGTACATGTGCAATCCTCTGGCCGTGAAGAAGTTACAGGCGCAAATGTATTGGTCGCGATTTTCTCTGAACGTGAAAGTCATGCGGTTTACTTTCTACAAACTCAAGACATGACACGCTATGATGCCGTAACATATATGAGCCACGGCATTGCCAAAACTGGCGGTGAACTTCCTGAAGGTGAAGCCATAGGTTCTATACATGGTGCTGAAGAAGGCATGAGTGCAGAAGAAGTGAATGGCAAAGAAAACGAAGCGTTAGAAAATTATTGCACGAATTTAAATGAAAAAGCGATGGCCGGAAAAATCGACCCGCTTATTGGTCGTGCAGAAGAAGTAGATCGTACCGTTCAAATTCTATGCCGACGCACAAAAAACAATCCGCTTCTTGTTGGGGACCCCGGTGTTGGTAAAACTGCCATTGCAGAAGGATTAGCTAAAAGAATCGTTGATGGAGATGTTCCAAAAGTCCTTCTAACGGACACAATATTCTCTTTAGATATGGGTGCCCTATTAGCAGGAACCCGATATCGTGGTGATTTTGAAGAACGCTTAAAAGCTGTCATGAAAGAGCTGGAAGAATTTGAAGGGGGTATTCTCTTCATTGATGAAATCCACACAATCATTGGCGCGGGGGCTACTTCTGGGGGCGCCATGGATGCTTCTAACCTTCTAAAGCCAGCCTTAGCCAGTGGTGAGCTACGTTGTATTGGTTCCACAACTTATAAAGAATATCGTGGACATTTCGAAAAAGACCGCGCCCTTAGCCGCCGCTTCCAAAAAATTGATGTCAAAGAACCCAACATTGAAGATAGCATCAAAATTTTAACCGGTTTAAAGCCCTATTATGAAAAATATCATAAGGTGCGTTACACCCAAGATGCTATCAAAACAGCCGTAGAACTTTCGGCACGTTATATGAATGATCGTAAATTACCAGACAAGGCTATTGATGTTATTGACGAAGTTGGGGCTGCTCAAAACTTGGTGGCGCCGTCAAAACGTAAAAAAGTGATCAATACCCGTGATGTTGAGGCTGTCGTTGCAAAAATTGCACGTATTCCAGCAAAACAAGTGAACCGCGATGATAAAAAAGTTCTATCTTCGTTAGAACGCGATTTAAAAACCATGGTTTATGGTCAAGATCAGGCTGTCGACGCCCTAGCTGCAGCAATCAAAATGGCACGGGCCGGATTACGCGAACCTGAAAAACCTATTGGTAGCTATTTATTCAGTGGCCCTACAGGTGTTGGTAAAACCGAAGTCGCAAAACAACTAGCAGCAACACTTGGTGTTGAACTTAAACGTTTTGATATGTCTGAATATATGGAACGTCACACTGTTTCCCGCCTCATCGGTGCCCCTCCCGGATATGTTGGATATGACCAAGGTGGCTTGCTTACGGATGCAATCGATCAAAACCCGCATTGTGTTGTCCTTCTTGATGAAATTGAAAAAGCACATCCAGAATTATTCAATATTTTATTACAAGTAATGGATTATGGAAAACTTACAGACAACAATGGCAAGACAATTGATTTCCGTAACGTTATCCTCATCATGACCACTAATGCTGGTGCGGCTGACATGGCTAAATCTGCTATTGGGTTTGGAAGCCAGGTACGTGAAGGTGAAGACGAAGAAGCTATTAAGAAACTCTTCACACCAGAATTTAGAAACCGTCTTGATGCAGTAGTTCCATTTAATTCGCTTGGTAAAGAGGTTATTCATAAGGTTGTAGATAAATTCATCTTCCAACTTGAAACACAATTAGCGGATCGTTCTGTAACATTTGAATTAACTGACGATGCAAGAGACTGGTTAGCAGATAAAGGCTACGACCGTCTTTATGGTGCCCGCCCATTAGCGCGTGTCATTCAAGAGCATATCAAAAAACCATTATCAGAAGAGCTTTTGTTTGGGCATCTCCAAAATGGTGGTATTGCACGAATTGAAACGAAGAAGGACGAGGAGACAGGAAAAACCAACCTACATTTCACTTATCCCGAATCTCGCCCACCTGCGAAACGCAAAGCACCAAAAGTTCCTGCTGTGGTAAAAAATTAAGTCTGCGGTAAATAACTAAGTTTTGAGAACTACAAAAAGGGCGGCTTCATTGAGCCGCCCTTTTCTTAATGTTACATAATGATTCATACGTCGATTTTTAATTATTCTTCAACATCATAACTGAACGACCTACATAATCTGGCTTATCACCATCTATTAAACCCGCAAGGATTTTCATCACCTCCTGTGGGAATGGGATTACACCACCACCTTCTGATGTTTCCAAATGCATTGCAATAAGTTCTGTTGTGGCTCGTAAGCGTCCTTCTACGTACATTTCATGGGTAAAATGCATGCGCTTTTCATCAAAACTGATCAATTGTGTGTTGAATTCCATCAATTTCCCAAGCGCGACTTCATCTAAATAACGAATATGCGATTCCAATGTATATACCGATCGCTTCATTTCATTGCGATAAGAAGGCCCCATACCCACATAATCATATAGGGCGTCCGTGGCATCCCCAAATGTTAGAACATAATAAGCCTCGCTTAAATGCCCATTATAATCGATCCACTCTTCGCGTACTCGATCTTGATGTATATTTAAAACACCCACATTATATCCTTTATTTTCTGAATTATTTGACTTTCCGAATCATAGTTTATTTTCTAAAAACTATTTAACTGAACTCGACCAAAAATTGTTTTGCTTCATATTTTAAGATAAAATATGTAGTAATTTTCTATTTTTATCATTAAATGATTATTCTTTCATGTAACAGCCCTTGGCTTTTTACATGAATTACCTTAATTTATTATATTGATTACTAGGTATTTCTTGTATTATTTATAAAAAATCATTTATATAACAATACAAAAGCCCGATCCATTTTGGAAAACTTTGAGACAAAACTATGGCAGAGAATGACTCTGGTGAAAAAATAAAAATCCCCTTTAACATCCGCTTTCAAGGGTGGTGGAAGGGTGTGGATCCTGCATCTTTACTAGAAGATGGCGATGATGATTACAACGACCACCCTGAGGCCATCCACATCGATGAAGAGCCTGAGGAAGATCGTGAATATTGGAATCCTGACCGCATTGATTTTCTAACCCGACTTTGGGGAGGGGAAGATCAAGATGAGGTTATTTCACCCGGCGGTATCGAATATAGCTTAATGCTTGCGAAACCAATGGGATTGGATTCTACCAAAACAGTATTAGACCTTGCCGCAGGCCTTGGCGGGGCGACTCGTATGCTTGCCAAAGAATTTGGGGTTTGGATCGAAGGCATGGAGTCCGATGTGGATCTTGCTGAAAAAGGGAATGAACTTTCCATTAAATATGGCATGGAACGCCGCGCCCCGATCGTAGGTTTTGACCCAGAAAAACTGCAGCTAAAAGAAGGTCGCTTTGATGCCATCATCATGCGCGAATCCATGTATAAATTTCGTCGTAAAGACCAAGTTTTAAAAAGTATGTATGATTCGCTAAAACCTAGCGGTCACTTAATGATGACAGACTTTGTTTTAAAATCTCAATCTTCACCGGATAATCCAATGGTAGCAGCATGGTTAGATGGTCATGACACCAAACCAATGCTTTGGAGTATGGATGAGTATAAACGTGCGATCGTTAAAACACGCATGAACCTTCATGTTCACGAAGACCGGACAGATGAATTCAGAATTCAAGCTCTAACAGCATGGGCTGAATATGTTAGCAAATTAACAAAAGACGACTTAACCCGCCAAATTGTGAACCAATTAATGGAAGAAGCTCAATATTGGCTTCGATTGATTCGCGCAATGGAAACAGGTGAAGTAAAGTTCATGCGTATTCACGCAACAAAAGGCGGAGAGAGCATCCTATAATAATCATTTATTTTAGGATCTCATTCTTTCTTAGCCACCCAAACGAACAAATATATCCAATTAGCTCTTCTTTTTTCCATTTTTTTGCAAATAAACTACCTAGCCCCTTGCAAAGTCCCCAAGTATCTTATACCACACGCCCAGTCTAAGTTTTATTCGTATTTTTTGTCGGAAAAGAAAGAGATCTCCTGTTGACAAACAAGGTGTATCTTTCTATTTTCCGCCAACAATTTAATAAACCCGCGCGGCCGGAATTTTGGCCGGCTGCCTGCAGGAGAAGAAAAATGAAAGTAGTAAGCTCTCTTAAAACGCTTAAGAAGCGTGACAAGAATTGCCGCGTAATCCGCCGTAAAGGCCGTGTTTATGTGATCAACAAAACAAACCCACGTTTCAAAGCACGTCAAGGTTAATGGACCTAATTGATGTGCCGCGATATGCGGTGATTTAAGCGTTATTGCTTTTATCTTGATCATTAAATGATCAGCAAGTTTCAAACCACGCTTCGGCGTGGTTTTTTGCGTTTATCGAAAAACCCATCATGCGAATAAAGAAATACCAACCACCCTCTCATTTATTGAATATCTTATTTTCAAAATATAATTTATAAACTTTTTTTAATCTGTATAATTGACCAAACGTGAATAATTGTTCATAACAGTGTAAATAAAAGTAGAATTCTAGATTTTAATTTAAAAATCTGAGAGAATGGGACAATAATTATGCAAATGCCAGAACCAGATGCAGAGGTCATTAACCGCAGACTTGAGATTGCGAAAGCCCTACGCAGTATTGTACCAGGTGAAGGGGTTATCGTAGATGAAGAAGAACTACGTCCTTATGAGTCCGATGGTTTGACCGCGTATCAAACACTTCCCCTCATCGTCGTATTACCTGAAACCGTTGAACAGGTCGCTGAAGTCCTAAAATATTGTAATAAAGAAGGTATCAAGGTTGTTCCACGTGGATCAGGCACCTCTTTATCTGGTGGAGCCCTTCCTTTGGCCGATGGCATATTACTGGCAATGGGAAAGTTCAAAAAGATTTTAGACATCGATTATGACAATCGCTGTGCGCGCGTTCAACCCGGTGTCACAAACTTAGGCATTACCCACGCAGTCATGGCCGATGGATTTTATTATGCGCCAGATCCTTCAAGCCAAATAGCCTGTAGCATCGGCGGTAATGTTGCTGAGAATTCGGGTGGTGTTCATAGCCTTAAATATGGATTGACGACAAACAACCTGTTGGGTGTTGAAATTGTTACCATTGAGGGTGAAATACTTCGCATTGGTGGCAAGCATCTAGATTCTGAGGGATATGACCTACTTGGTCTTCTAACCGGCTCTGAAGGGCTTCTCGGCGTTGTTACAGAGGTGACAGTGAGATTGCTTCGTAGCCCTGATACAGCACGGGCCCTACTCTTGGGGTTTGATAGTTCCGAAGAGGCTGGTGAATGTGTAGGCGCAATCATCGGTGCAGGTATCATTCCTGGTGGGATGGAGATGATGGATAACCCTGCGATCAACGCGGCTGAAGATTTTGTTCATGCGGGTTACCCCCGTGAATCAGAAGCCCTACTAATTGTAGAGCTTGATGGCCCCGAAGTTGAAGTCGATCACTTGATTGAAAAAGTGAATGAAATTGCGAAGGCTAACGGCGCTAGTTACCTTCGTATTTCAGAAAGTGAAGAAGAGCGGATGAATTTCTGGGCTGGCCGCAAAGCCGCCTTCCCTGCCGTTGGTCGGATCTCTCCTGATTACTATTGTATGGATGGAACTATTCCACGCGGTAAACTTCCCCAAGTATTAAGTGAAATGCGCAGATTATCAGAAGAATATGGCCTAGGTGTAGCCAATGTATTCCATGCAGGTGATGGCAACTTACATCCCCTCATTCTATATGATGCAAATAAACCGGGTGAATTAGAGCTCGCAGAGGATTTTGGGGCTGATATCCTTAAATTATGTGTTGAAGTTGGTGGCGTGTTAACTGGTGAACATGGGGTTGGCGTTGAAAAACGCGACCTGATGGGCGAAATGTTTACCGAAGACGACCTGAAACAACAGCAGCGCGTAAAATGTGCCTTCGATCCAGAGCATTTATTAAATCCAGGAAAAGTATTCCCTCAATTGCACCGTTGTGCCGAAATGGGACGTATGCATATCCATAAAGGGAAAATTCCCTTTCCAGATATCCCAAGATTTTGATGCCCACTGCACTTAAACATTTTTAAAAAAGATTGTATCCGATATGGAAAATCCTTATTTCAAACCAGAGAATGAAGAGCAGCTAAAAGATGCTATTTCTTGGGCTATTTCTGAACGTAAAAGCCTGTATCTACACGGCGGTAACAGTAAATCAGGCTTCGGCCGAGCAACAGAATCCCAAGCAGAAGCAAAATTATCTTTAGCGGCCTTTAGTGGCATCAAACAATATGAAGCTGCTGAACTTGTTATGACTGCGGGTGCCGCTACGCCTATGGCTGAAATTGAAGCCGCGTTAAAAGAAAACAATCAAATACTTGCTTTTGAGCCAATGGACAGCTCTTTCCTTTTAGGGAATACCAATCAAAGTAATAATAGCGGTACCATCGGTGGTGTTTTTTCCTGTAACATTTCAGGCCCCCGACGTATTTCACAAGGAGCGGCACGAGACCATATCCTTGGGTTCAAAGCAATATCCGGTCGCGGAGAAGCGTTTAAATCTGGTGGTCAAGTGATCAAAAATGTAACAGGATATGATCTCAGTAAATTAATGGCAGGATCCTGGGGCACCTTAGGTGCAATGCATGAAGTTTCCCTCAAGGTGGTTCCAAAGACTGAAAGTAGCCGTACAATACTTGTAATGGATGTAGATCATCACCAAGCATCAAAGATCATGTCACAAGCGTTGCAAAGTCCTAATGATGTATCTGGTGCCTGCTGGTTACCTGCAGCTCATTTGAAACTTTCAAATGTAGCAGTATTAAAGATATCTGACAGTGCCGCAGTTGCTTGTCGTATCGAAGGCCCTGCCCCTTCCGTGGCAGCAAGATGCAAAGCGTTACGCGATATATTCAGTGATCTAGGCAGCATTGAAGAGCTCCATGATGAAAATAGCGAAACTTTCTGGAAAGAAGTTCGCGATGTGATGCCTTATTCACAAGCGGACGATACTCGCGTTGTATGGAAAGTATCCGTATCCCCAACCAACGGCCCAAAACTTATAGATTCATTGCATGATTTAAAAGATGCTGATTTCTTCATGGATTGGGGTGGCGGACTTATTTGGATTGCAGTGGATGCCCCTAAATTAGGGGGCGCAGACCTTGTTCGGGCTGCTGTGAATAAATTAGGTGGTCATGCAACATTAATGCGCGGTTCGGAAGAACTTCGACTTTCAACTCCTGTTTTCCATCCACAAAATGCTGGCATCGACCTTTTAAACAAACGGATCAAGGATCAATTTGACCCTTATGGTATTTTGAATACAGCCCGTATGTATGACCATCATGTGAAGAGTGAAGGCTAACCCTATGCAAACTAATTTTTCAATCCTGCAATTAGCTGATCCTGCGGTAAAAGAAGCAGAAAGCATTCTTCGTAAATGTGTGCATTGCGGCTTCTGTACAGCAACTTGCCCGACCTATGTTTTATTAGGCGATGAGTTAGATTCACCACGTGGTCGAATCTATCAAATCAAAGACATGCTAGAAAATGATCGCCCAGCAACGCCTAAGATCACAAAACATATTGATCGCTGCCTCAGCTGTTTATCTTGCATGACAACCTGCCCTTCTGGTGTGAACTACATGCATTTGGTCGATCACGCGCGCGCGCATATCGATAAAACATTTAAACGCCCACTGCCAGAACGTATGTTACGCGGCATTTTGAAGGCTGTTTTGCCAAATCCAAACCTTTTCCGTCTGGCACTTATCGGCGCATTCTTTGCGAAACCTTTTGCCAACTTGTTACCGGGAAGACTTACTGGTCTTGTTAAGATGGCCCCAAGCCGTATTTCACCACCTGCACGGCATGATATGCCACAAACATTTCCTGCCATCGGTGAAAAGAAAGGCCGTGTAGCCTTAATGTCTGGTTGTGCGCAAAAAGTCCTAAACACAAATATTAACGGTGCTACAATTCGTTTACTGACACGTCTTGGTATTGAAGTTGTTGTTGCTGAAAAATCTGGATGTTGTGGTGCACTGGTTCATCACATGGGTGACGAAAACAAATCTCACCATCAAGCGGCTGTAAATATCAATGCATGGTCTCATGAAATAGCAGGCGAAGGTCTTGATGCCATTGTTATTAATGCATCTGGCTGTGGTACCACTGTAAAAGATTATGGTTTCATGTTCAAAAATGACGAGCGCATGGCCGAAAAAGCTGAAGCAATTTCAGCAATTACCAAAGACATCACAGAATATCTTGATGAACTGGGCGTTGCAGACCAATTGAAAGCCCCTGAAGATTTAAACATTACATACCATTCTGCATGTTCATTGCAACATGGGCAAAAAGTAACGAAGGCGCCTAAGAATTTATTGGAGCAAGCTGGTTACACAGTAAAAACACCTGTTGATGCTCATCTATGTTGTGGATCAGCAGGAACTTATAATTTAATGCAGCCTGAATTAGCTGATAAATTAAAAGAGCGTAAAATAGCTACGATCAAAGCAACATCACCTGATGCAATTGCTGCGGGTAACATTGGTTGCATGACACAAATTGCCTCTGATGCTGATATACCTGTAGTTCATACAGTTGAACTTTTAGATTGGGCGAATGGCGGACCTAAACCACCTTCATTAAACTAATATTATAGCAATTTAAAATACCTAAAAGTGCGAGTGTAGAATAATATCTACACTCGCTATTTGATTTTATGCTGGTGCCGCTGAAACTTTATTTTGCTGTTCAGCAAATTGTTTATCATAGGCCTCTTTTTGGCGATGCAACGCGACTATTGTATTTCGCATTAAAACAGCAACTGTCACAGGACCAACACCGCCAGGAACAGGCGTAATCCAACCCGCAACATCACTGACGGTTTCATAATCGATATCACCGACTAACTTCTCTTGTCCATCTTCAACGATGGCGTTAATACCAATATCAATGACCGCTGCGCCGGGCTTAATCATATCCCCAGTGATTAGTCGCGGTTTCCCTACCGCGACTAAAATTGCATCCGCCCTACGTGAATGGATGGGGACGGAACGGGTCATATGATGACATACAGTAACAGTCGCCCCTTCTGCCATAAGTAAGAAAGCAATAGGCTTACCAACAATTTCTGAATGCCCAATAACAACTACTTCCATACCTTCCAGTGGCATGCCTGTAGCCTTTAACATCTCAACAGAAGCAGCAGCGGTACAAGGTGCAATTTCAGTATCATTATAAACGATATTTCCAATAGACGTTGGATGCATACCTTCCACATCCTTAAATGGATGAATAGATGTTTGTAAGGATTTGATAGATATTTGATCCGGCACAGGACGCTGAATGATAATTCCTGTGATACGAGGGTCAACATTCATCGCCGCAATAGCCGTATGCATTTCATCTTGCGTAACCGTTTCGGGAAAATGTCGCTCTTCAAATGTGATACCCGATCGTTCAGCAACACGGCGTTGATTTCTGACATATACATCAACGGCGTCCACATCCCCAACTGTAATAGAAACAAGTTTTGGTGCCCAACCAAGTTCCGTCATTTCACTTGCTTCTTTGACGACCTCTATCAACATTTCGTCAGCTATAGGTTTCCCTCGTAAATCGCGATCCCCCAAAACATACCTCCTAAAAATTTGTCATTAAGAAATAACGTTAAACTGCTCTATCCCCTATTCCATTCAATAAGCCGCCGTTTGTTCGCCAGATTGCGACCTTATGATTTTTTTGTAAGAGAATTGCCCCTTCAGAAATTATACTTTACCTTAATAGTTCAACATGAATAGGGGTTGCTTTTCATTGGATAATCCAAATCAAAAAATACATAATGAGCTGAATTCTTTGTTTGGAAAAACACCAACAGCAATCGCCATTGTTCATATTGATCAGGCAAAAACTCTCTGGGCGTCTCCATTTGCAGAAACTTTATTCAAAACGAATGCACAAGATATTCACGTCCATATAAATAAAGAAGTCATCCGCGACAAACAACGGCTAAATGGCTGGGTGGCGGCCATCACTGAAAATGGTCCTATCGAAAATAAAGAACTTATTTTCCTATCAGCATCCCATAGCCATATTGTTTCTTTAACAAATATTGGTCTTTCTGAATTTAAAGGAGAAGCATGCCTATTATTCTCTTTTCACGACATTACATACCGTAAACAAAATGAAGCGGAATTGTGCCACGATTCAGAGGCCGATAAGTTTTTGGGCATTATCTCTGGAAAATTACTAGGGCTAAATGTGGTTGAATCCATACAAGAAACAATTGAAAATATTGCCGCATTTTTAAATCTAGATAGAATCAATATTCAACCCGTTGGTATTGATAGTCACAAGGAACGAAGGTTTCATTGGCCTAGATCCCTTCATAAAATCGAAAATGGTTTATCAAATATTCCTTTGAATATGCTGCCATGGCTTGAGAATCAATTAGATCAAAATAAAACAATAACTATCAATGACAGGGCAAAACTTCCTGAAGAATCCGGATCATTGCAAGCCATTTTAGGAACGCATAATACCAAGGCAGCAATCATTTCTCCTATTCATATTCGCAACCAATTTGTTGGTTACATGACAATGGAAATGGCAAACCAAGCCAGAGTATGGACTGATCGGGAAATCAATTTACTGATTCAAATTTCTAACTTGCTTGGTGCTGCCCTTGCCCGAGAACGTGCAGAAGCAAAGATTCGATCATCGACGCAACGTATTGAAAACACTTTGGCACAACTGGAAAACGCGCAAACCAGACTTATTGAATCTGAAAAAATGGCGACCCTTGGCGATTTAGTAGCAAGTATTGCACATGAAACAAATACTCCATTGGGGACCGCCGTAACCACCGGAAGTGCATTAAGAGTGAGGTCGCGAAAGTTGGCGCAAGATTTCAATGAAGGTAAAATTAAAAAATCAAGTTTGGAAGATTTCTTAAAATTCTCAAAAGAAGGTTTCTATATTCTTGAAAGTAATCTACTTCACGCGGCAAATATTATTCAAAGTTTCAAGCAAGTT
>CBFCZA010000019.1:0-15970 GCA_965602285.1 uncultured Curvivirga sp.
TGACTGATGTTAATGAAGTTCACGTGTAGAGCTTTGGTGTTTTCTAATTCATTAAGGAATATGCCATTTTTTGATTGTAGGTGGCGTATTTCATTTCTTGTACTGTCTGCCAATACGCGTGCGTCACTAAGAAAGTCATCTCTTTGTGCAGTTGTGATGCCGGGTTGAGTGGCTGCTTTGAACCGGAGTAAGGCTTCAACCGCATTCTGGAAAGGGCCTTCGGCCGCTGAAATGCCATATTCAATGGATTGATTGGTCGCGATTGTGACTTTTGCTTTTTCCCACGCTTTTATGTCGATGGTTCCTGTGCCTGTGAAATTGGTAAGGTAGGATTCGACTGTATTTGCGCCGCCGGCATCAACGATATGCTCAGGAAGTTGGCTAGATGTTTCTAAAACATTGGAAGCAGCTGGAGATAGGTCGTTTACTGTGTATGTGGATAGGGCTCGCATATCTGTTACGGGTGGGGTTGTGTAGTTGGTCCCGCCAAATAAATATCGCCCACCAACTTCCATATTCATATTGGTTTGCATATCTAACAGAAAGTTATCTGCAAGCACATCATTGTCGCTGGCCCAGTTAACGTCATTTGCAGATACAGGTTCTGCTGCATTAAGTAGGTCTTGGAGGATGTCTACCATTCTTTCAAGGGAGGTATCGTATGCTTGGGCTGTGATTTCGGTTAAATCGATAGATCGCATATAGGCTTCCCGAGAGGTGATCTCTTGGCTGAGGTCAATGATGCGTGGGGCGTTCGCTCCATAACTTTTTAAATCCGCATATTTTCTGCCTGTTGCAATTTGATATTGCAACTCATCATATTTGGAATTATTGCTTGAAATTAGGGCTCGGGTGCTAAGTAAGCTGCCTGTAGTACTGATCCGATCAACCATAATAACCTCTCTTGCTTCTGCGGTTCTAGCTAAAATACCTATGTTTAATTGAGCTTCTGCGCTTGAAATAGGTGTGTTTTGCTATTAAATATTCACGCGATATGATATGCATTTATAATGCCAATATTAATTAAAGTTATGATTTTAAAGGAAAATAATAAAAAATATTTTTTTTACTAAAAAGGGTTGATTTAAAAAACTACATATGCATTAATATGAGCACAGATAGGCAGAAAGCCTTGATTTATTAAATTCCAGAAAGGAATAACAAAATGTCTGATATCGCTCTATCGGCTGCGCAACGAACATCGTTGCTTTCACTTCAAAACACACAATCTTTATCTGAACGTACACAAACACGTCTGACCACTGGCCGTAAGGTTAATGGTGTTGTTGATGACGCGGTGAACTTTTTCCGTGCTAAAACACTAACAGATCGTGCAGCAGATTTTGACTTAAAGAAAACTGAGATTGATCAAGGTATCTCTACTTTGAACTCTTCACTGGGTGCTATTGAAAGTGTAGATACACTTGTTAAGCAGATGAAAGGTATTGTTGAGGCGGCTCGTTCTCAATCAACATCTGAACGTAAATCTGCTACCACACAGTTCGAAGAAGTAGGTAAGCAAATTTATCAACTAGTAGAAGATGCTTCTTATCAAGGTTTGAACTTAATTTCCTCAACCAACGCGACTTTGGATGTTGCATTCGGTACAAGAACAGCTTCCAAAATTCAGGTTAAAGGTCTTGATCTTAATAAGTCCTCTTCTGATTTAACACGTGGTATGTTCTCTACTACAGCATTCTCTGGTGGTGGTGGTTCTATTAGTATCAGTTCCTTCGGTCTATCTTCTGGATCGTTTACATCATTTGGTAAAACTAACTCATCAGTATCACAAGCGAACACAATGGTTGCGTTCCTTGATGGTGGTGTATCTCGTCTTCGTGCGCATGCGGCGTCTCTTGGTTCTAACGTGGCTGTTCTTCAGACCCGTTTGGATTTCACAAATTCGTATGTAAGTGAATTGACAATTGGTTCTGATAAATTGACTTTGGCAGATTTGAACGAAGAAGGTGCAAACCTTGTAGCGCTTCAAACACGTCAACAGTTAGGTATTCAGTCTTTATCTATCTCTGGTCAGCAACAACAAGCTGTACTAGGTTTGATTGGGTAAGATTTACCGCATATACTATGAAAAAGGCTTCCTTCGGGAAGCCTTTTTTGTTTTTGAAAATAATAAAGTTATTTAAATCAACGTTTTATTCGTGTTTGGCACAGTTGATGCAATCCTTCCTGGTATAGAAAATAATTCGTCCAGAAAGGAATGGAACAATGGCTCTTAGCGATATAGCACTTACAGCGGCACAACGAGGCTCGCTACTTTCACTTCAAGATACGCAAACACTATCAGAGCGTACTCAAACAAGATTAACAACAGGTCGTCGGATCAATGGTGTTGTTGATGATGCGGTAAACTTCTTCCGTGCAAAAGCCCTAAGCGATCGGGCATCTGATTTCTCCCTTCGTAAAGATAATATTGATCAAGGCGTGAGTGCTTTGAACTCTACTTTGAAGGCGATTGAGTCAGTTGACAGCTTGGTTAAGCAGATGAAAGGTATCATTGAGGCGGCTCGTTCTCAATCAACATCTGAACGTAAGGCTGCAACAACACAGTTTGAAGAAGTTGGAAAGCAAATTTACCAATTAATTGAAGATGCGTCTTACCAAGGTTTGAACTTGTTAAATAACACAAACGCAACTTTGGATGTATCATTTGGTGTGCGTACGGCTTCACGTTTGCAAGTAACAGGACTTGATCTTTTAGAAACTGCCGGTGGCACAAAATCAACATCCATGTTCTCTGTTTCTGCATTCTCTGGTGCAGGTGGTGCCATTAGTATCAGTGCCTTTGGTCTTTCTGGCGGTAGTTTTACATCCTTCGGATCTACGAATTCAAGTTTAGGCATGGCTAATGTCATGACTGGTGCCATTGATAAGGCGGTAAATCGTCTTCGTGGTCATGCATCGACACTTGGTTCAAACGTTGCTGTATTGCAGACACGCTTAGATTTCACAAATACATATGTGAATGAATTGACGGCGGGTTCTGATAAGCTAACCCTCGCTGATCTCAATGAAGAAGGTGCAAACCTTGTAGCGCTTCAAACACGCCAACAATTGGGAATTCAGTCTTTGTCCATCTCTGGTCAACAACAACAAGCGATTTTGTCTCTATTACAATAATTGCCGTTGTGAATCACAGAATTCAGCAAGAGGGAAAGGTTTCAGACTTTTCCCTTTTTGCAGTTTTAAATGTTTCATATGCTTTATCCGCACACTTTTTTAAACTAAAACCAAGATGGATACTGGATAAAGCGTTCCAATATTGTTATTTTGTTTGTATGAGTTACGAATATTCCTCATCAGAAAGCTTTGGTAATGATAAGGCCATTAGGTGAAAATCTGCAGTGGGTAAATTCTGCCCTATCTGCCTTGGAAAGAAATGATGTTGAAGCTTTTTTTACATTAATTTCTAAACTATCCATTTCAGAAGATATGCTGCCCTTCAAATATCATTTAATGGGGCTATCTGCGATTCGGATGGGAAATTTTTCCGATGCGCTTGCCTTTTTTAAGCAGGCTTCAGATGCTAATCCTAACGCACGGATACATATGGAAGCCTGTAGTTTCTGTGCTGCTAAATTAGGCATGCTTAGTGACAGCATGTTTTACATGAAGATGTCGGCAACATGTGATGAACCTTCTGAAAGTGAGCTTTTACTTTTGCCGGCTTGGTTAGGTAGTGCAGAAGAACAAATATTGGATATTAAAGAACGGCCCTTCTTTAAAAAAGCCCAAGAAGCCTATGCTGCTGGACATTTAAACGCGACAATTGAAAATCTGCAACAGGCCTTGAATGCAGATCCTTTTAATGTGGATAGCTGGCTTTTGATTTACAAAACAATGTTGGGTCTAAATCGGATTAATGATGCCGTTCAGGCCATGAAGGCCGCGATTGATTCATCAACAGATTCAGATGACATTGACATACAAACCCTTATGGAATCTTTTTTCTTTGCTACAAAGTTAGGCCTTAAAGAGGACGCTAAATTGTTTTTTCAGAGGGCATCCTCTATTGCGGATGATAGTGATCCTTTTATAGATGCGGTTAAAATTTCTAGTTTATCTAGCTTAGGTGAGGATAATATTGGTTATAAAAAAGCCCTAAATGATTGGGTTTTAAACTATTTGGATAATGGTCCTAATAATGAAGTATTACCTTTTTTAGGGAAAAGAATTCGCCTTGGGGTGTATTCTAGTCGGTTTAATGCTGGCTATGGGATTGACCCTATTGTAAATTTTTTAATGGAGCTAGCTTCACGAGGCGATCTGACTTGGTTGGATATTCATATTTATTCCAATGCTGAATTTATGGATGTCGCAACAAGAAGACTGGCATCCAATGTAAAAGCTTTTCGAAATGTTTCAAACATTGATCCCTACACATTGTCCCGCATTATGAAAAATGATGGTTTGCATTTTCTTTGGGATCTTGATGGATTTGAATTCGGTGGTTCTCCTGTTTTACATAATGAAGTCGCGATTCCATATCGTTGGATCAATAGTCCTTCGTTTGAAAAAGGAAAGCATCACTCTGTTAGCAATGTATCATTGGAAAACGAGACGAATTTAAGTGCAGGGCCGTTCGCATTGCCGATCGATTTTATCCCGCAACAAGACGATAAAAGAGAAATTACCCGATGGCGCATTGCCCTTTCTATGTCTCCTGTTGAATTAACAGACGAGTTATTAGGAGAGTTCGCAGAGCTAAAGCGCAGAAACCCTGTTTTCAAATTGGTATTAGATACTAAAAAGTTAGGTGGCGTTTCTTTTGTAGATCAAATAGAGCAAAAATTTAATAAATATGGTCTTCAGAACTTTATCGAATTCATTGAGCCATATGAGAATGAGGATCAATATTTAAGCACACTGTTTGGAAATTCTGATTATGTGTTAATCCCGCAAAATGGAGATGATCTTCAAGTTTCCTACTATGCAGTTATGTTTGATTGCCGCATTTTAACCATCGAGACTACATCTTCTTTTTTAAGTTCAAGTTTTTTGAAATCATTCTCTTTAGACGTAGCTATCCATGAGGATATGGGGGGCGTGATAGATTTATTAGTGCATGAATTTGATCATGTGGATGATTATTACTACAAGCTATCAGATCAACGGGATAAAATTCTTAATAATATGTCTACGAAATCACGCTATGAAAAAGTTGATTGTTTTGCTGATTTATTAAAGAGCAAAATATGCGAAGTTTATGATGACGAAATCACTTCGTTGATTTTTAAAGGTGATGTTTGATGAGGGATGATGCAAAAATTCTTTTTGACCGTAATGTCCTAGCTTTAAAACAGCGTCAGCCAAATCTAGGCCTTCAGATGGAAGAAATGACCTATGTTCATACGCGGCTTTTACGTCCTGAAAGTGATAAAGAAGGTGATTATAATATCGATCTAGGCCATGTGCATTTTTATGCGGGTGACGGGCGTGCCTATTCAAATGATCAGGTAGATAAATATATTCATAAACCGGGTAGAATAAATGTGGGTTGGATATTTAACCCTGTTGAACCTTGGACGATTGCGGAAAAGCTTTATGAAAAAAGCTGGGCTTGGGCTGAAGAACATGAATTAACAAAAGGTCCCAAGGAAACCAGCACGTCGACAGGTGTTTCTGTGATATTGGGGTTAGGGTTGGGCTTTCATTTAGATCGTTTGATCAGAGAGTTAGATTGCCGTGTTTTCTTAGTGGCGGAGCAATATTTAGAGTTTTTATATCATGTGATGCATATTCATGATCTATCAGAATGGTATGATATTGTTGAGGCAAAGAAAGGTCGACTAGAATTTGTTTTTGGGGACGACCCTGCAACCATGGTGGCTTTGCTTCATTCAACAATGAAGAATAATGATTTTGGAATCATTGATGGCTGCTACTTCTTTTTCCATTACAAATCACACTTGATGAATGTGATGCGAGACCGTTTCATTGATTCTATTCCGATCATGAACCAAAATCCGGGATTTTTTGATGATGAATGTATCATGCTTCGAAATAGCCTTAAAAATTTGAAAAACCCAAAGGTTAGTTTGTATCGTCAGCAAGGACGTATCGAGAAAAAATCACCTGCGATGATTGTCGGTTCAGGCCCATCTTTAGACCTTAGTATTGAAATTTTAAAAGATAACCGTGAAGGGGCCGTCGTTTTTTCTTGTGGAACAGCGTTAGGTGCTCTGCTTAGAAATGGTATAAAACCTGACTTCCATGTTGAATTAGAAAACACACCGGGCCCTCCTAAGTTTGTAGGGGAGCTTGCGCAACAATTTGATTTAAGTGGTGTTATTCTTTTAGGGCCCACGACAATTCGTGAAGAGTTGGTTGAATTATTTGATCAAAGCATGTTGTTTTTCAGAGATTCTGTCACGTCTACTTATTTGTGGGGCATGCAAGATGAAGTTACGATGGCGGCCCCAACCGTTAGTAATACTGGCGCACGAATGGCTATCGGGCTTGGTTTTCGCCAATTGTACCTTGTTGGCGTTGATTTGGGGGCGAGGCGTAAAGAGGAACATCATTCAAAATCCTCTATTTATCTTGCTGATGATAAGTTTTTGGAAGACAACCCCGCACATAAGGCCGCCTCAAATTTTGAAATAGAACAGCCAGGAAATTTAGGGGGTAGTGTATTTACGAACAGTAGTTTCCTTTCTTCTGCTGGATATTTAAGTCAACTACTGGAAAATTTCCCAGGTGTACAAACGGTAAATCTATCAGATGGATTAAAGGTTGAGGGAGCGCGCCCTTGTTTGCCAGAGGTCATCAAGCTTAAGGTTGATACGACTAAAACGAAACATGATTTAAAACTACTTCATAGCGAAATAAATCAAGAGAATAACAGTTTTGTATTTAATTTAGAATCTGTCGAAGAATTAAAACGTGGTGTCCTAGAAGATATTGCTAAATTAAATGCTGCCTTTAAGGAATTACCAGCAGATGACATCCCATTATTCGAATTATTTGATAGATTGAATGAAGTGTTTAAGGCTCCTGCTACCTATAATACAGACATAGTGCGCGCATTCTTATTCAGGGGTACAACTTTACTGATCTTCCAATTAGCGTTCATTATTTTTAGACGCCTTGAAGATAAGCCTGAAAAAAGAAAGGCCTTCATAGGATTCTACCGACGACAATCTGTATCCTCTATGGCCGATATGGCAGCACAAGCAGAAAATATCATGGATGAATTGATTGAAATCGGTACGCGATAATTGATTCTAAATTGCATTAGATCCAATGCTTTAAAAGAAAGAAATACGATGAAAATTTTTGGTAAAGATCTTTCAAAAGATATTCTGCTTATTGCAGAAATCGGGGTAAATCATGAAGGAAGCTTGGATAAGGCAAAGGAATTGATTAAGCTTGCAGCAGAGGCTGGTGCGGATGCTGTGAAATTTCAAAGTTATACCCCAGAACGTTTCATTTGTGCAGATGATGCAGAACGTTTGGAGCGCGTTACTCGTTTCTCTTTATCAGAAGAAGATCATCGCGAATTAGCCACAGTAGCCAAAGAGAAGGAAGTATATTTCTTTTCTTCTGCGATTAGTGAAGATTTGGTTCCGCTTTTAGCTGAGTTGGGTGAGGCTATTAAAATAGCGAGCGCTGATATCACATTTGAGCCTGTTATTCGTGCGGCTGCGGCAACGGGGCGCATTGTTATTTTATCAACGGGTGGCTCTACCATAGAAGAAGTCGATCAGGCTGTTGGTTGGATGAAAGAAGAAGTATCAGAGGAGCTTTTAAAAGATCGTTTGATTTTACTTCATTGTATTTCTGCCTACCCGACACCAATAGAGGAAGCAAATCTACAATCCATTCCGTTTATGGCGGCGCGCTATCCTGATCTTACCATTGGTTATTCAAATCATGCCTTAGGGCGTGAAGTTGTTAGTGCTGCCGTTGTTATGGGCGCACGCGTGATAGAAGTTCATTTCACAGATCAAAAAGAAGGACGTGAATTTCATGATCATAAATTATCTGCTGACGCGGAGGATATCGCCTATTTTGCGGAGATGTTACCAAAACTTGCACAAGCCCGTGGGACTTTTGATAAGCAACCCCAGGCATGTGAACGTGATATTGTGCCAATCATTCGAAAAGGTTTGATCGCCGCAAAGGATCTTCCTAAAGGGCATGTTATTACAGAAGCAGATTTGAATTATGCGCGACCTTCAACTGGCTTTGCTTCTTCGGATGTATCAATTGTCATAGGGCGGAGGCTAGCAACAGGTATTAATTCTGGCTATGCTTTGAAACCGGAAATGTTGGAAGAATAATTTATGTGCGGTATTGCTGGTGCTTTCGGTCCAACCCCTTCTAATGCAAACAGGATATCACGTTGTCAGCAATTGATGACGTTGCGTGGCCCTGATGGGTTTGGGCTGTGGCAAGGTAAGACGGATGCTGGTGAATATCTGACATTATTACATAGTCGGTTGGCTATCGTGGATCTAGATGAACGTGCTTCACAGCCCTTCATTCGAGATGGGCTTAGCTTGGTTTTCAATGGTGAAATATATAATTTTCCCGAATTAAAAATAGAGCTTTCTAACCTTGGTCATGTGTTTAGCACTACAAGTGATACAGAAGTCATTCTTGCAGCCTATCAAACATGGGGACTGGATTGTGTTCGTCACTTTGAAGGTATGTGGGCCTTTGCATTATTTGATACCTATAAAAACCAACTGTTTTTAAGTCGTGATCGCTTTGGAGAGAAGCCATTATATTATTGGTGGTTGAATGAGACTCTTTATTTTGGGTCGGAAGTTCGTTTTTTGATGGGGCTTGCCGGTCAAAAAGATCACGTTAATGAAAAACATTTACAGCGTTTCTTAGTGAATGGATATAAGTCGCTATTCCCATCTGACCAAGATTTTTTTGATGGTATCAAAGCCTTTCCTGCAGGTCATAATGCGTCACTTAGTTTGCCTGAAATACCTAAAGTAAAACCATATTGGGCATTGTCATATTCACCTCAAAAGATGACAGCAGAAGAAGCCCAAGAAGAAGCATTCATTAAAATACGCCGTGCCGTGGAATTGAGACTTCGTGCCGATGTGCCAATTGCGTTACGTCTAAGTGGGGGGATTGATTCTAATGTGGCTCTTGGTATGGCACGCCAAGAACTTGGTAAAGAAATCACTACTTTTTCAGTGGTAGAGGACGACCCCCGCTATAATGAAACAGCGAGTATTTTAGAAGCCATTAAATATCATGATTGTCCCCATGAAATTATCCCAATACCAAAAGAAAATTTCTTAGATCGTCTTGGGGGACTTATTGATTATTTTGGTAAGCCTATGATGACGATTTCTTATTACCTCCATGCACTTGCTAGTGAGCATATTCATAAGGCAGGGTTCAAGGTTTCACTGGGTGGGACTGGCGCAGATGAAATTTTTAGTGGTTATTATGATCATTATTTATTTTGGTTAAATGAAATGAAAGACCGCCCAGACTTTGCCGAATTGGTTGACGGTTGGCGTCGAAGCTATGGGCAATTTGTGCGTAATCCTATTTTACAAAATCCAATGGCGTTCATCGAAGATCCAATGTGTCGCGATCATATTTTCTTAGGGGCTGATAAATTTTCTGAATATTTAACAGTTCCTTTTAAGGAAGCGCATGCCGAGAAAACTTATAGTTCCGCATTGTTACGTAATCGAATGATGAACGAACTTTTGCACGAAACGGTGCCTGTTATGTTGCATGATGATGATTTATCAGCAATGGCTTATTCTGTAGAAAATCGTGCGGTTTATCTGGATAGTTCCTTGGTAGAGTTTTTATCTACGGTTCCTTCTGAGCATCTATTTGGTGAGGATTTACCAAAATATTTGTTGCGAAAAGCAGGGAAGGGTATTGCACCAGATAGTATTTTAACGAACCCACAAAAGCAGGGCATTAATGCTCCAATCACCAGCTTTGTTGATTTTTCCACAAAAGATGTACAGGCGGCCCTTTTGGATGAAAGTCCAATATTTGATGTGGTTAGTCGTGAAAAGTTAGAGGGGTTATTGAAATCCCCATTGGCGTTGAATAGTGAAAGTAAGTTCCTATTCTCTATTATTTCAGCTAAATTATTTTTAGAAAGCCACGCGGCTTTTTCTGTAGATTAGGCGATATTGAATGAAACATTGTATTGAATGTATTTTACCAGACACGCGACCTGGAATTACTCTTGATGATCAAGGTGTTTGTTCCGCATGCCATGGTCATCGTGATAAAGAAACAAAAATTGATTGGAAGGCCAGAGGTGATAGTTTTGAAGGCCTTGTTGAAGAGGCAAAGAAGCGTTCTTCTGGTTACGATTGTATCGTTCCTGTCAGTGGTGGCAAGGACAGCTGGTATCAAGTTATCAAGGCGCAATCTTATGGATTAAATGTTTTAGCTGTCACATGGCGCACGCCTGCACGCACTGAAATTGGGCAAGAAAATGTAGATAATATGATATCCAAGCTAGGGGTAGATCATATTGACTTTACAATAAATCCCGATGTTGAACGTCGCTTTATGAAGGCTGCTTATGAAAAAGTCGGGGCTACGGGCTTACCGATGCATATGGCGTTATTTTCCATTCCGATCCGTTTGGCAGTACAGTTGAAAATTCCTTTGATCGTTTGGGGGGAGAACTCTCAACTTGAATATGGCGGGGATGAATGGGAACGTCTTTCGACTAATCTGGATGCTAATTGGCTATCTAAGCATGGCTGCCTTCAATCTACGCAAGCATCCGATTGGGTTGGGCAAGAAGGATTAACGACGGCCAATTTAGCGGCTTACGAATTTCCTTTAAATCCAGATTTTCAAGTACGTTCTGTATTCTTAGGGTCATTTTTCAAATGGAATAGCTTTGAAAATACGAAAATAGCACAGCAACATGGCTTTAAATATGCCCAATCTGATTTAAAAACAGGCACGTGGGATTTTGCTGATATAGATTGTAAATTTATTTCCCTGCATCATTTCTTAAAATGGTATAAATTCGGAATAACACGTGCTTTTGATAACCTATCTGTTCAAATTAGATATGGTATGACCACACGTGAAGACGCACTAAAACGCTTGGCAACATTGGGGTTGCAAAGACCTGATCAGGATATTGAAGCATTTTGTGAATTTCAGAAGAAACCTATTCGTTGGTTTTTCGATATCGCAGAAACTTTTAGAAACCCTGATATTTGGAAGCAACAAGATGGAAAATGGGTTATTCCAGATTTCATTATAAAAGATTGGAACTGGGATCAATGACATCTGATTTACGTATTGCGATTTTAACGACAGAAACCCCGCACCATATGGCTTTTGTTCGTGCGATAGCTGAAGTCTATCCTAATGTGCGTGTTTTTGAAGAAAATAGACCAATTTCTGTTTCATTTGATACGAACCATGAATATGGCGAGATACGTGATGCTTATGAAATTGAAACTTGGTTTAATGGTGACGTTCCAAAATTAACTGACTTTGCAGATGTTGAAACATTTCCAAATTTAAACGATGAAAATGCGGTCGCTTCGATAAAAGAATTTAAACCAGATGCTATTATCGTGTTTGGGACAGGCCGAATTGGTCAAGATGTTATTGATATACGCCCTAATCGTATTGTTGCCTTACATGGTGCCGATCCAGAACAATATCGCGGACTTGATACCCATTTATGGGCTATTTATCATGGTGACTTTGATGGATTATTAACCACATTGCATCGGGTGGATTCGGTGGACGATAATGGTGGCGTTGTAACTAAAATGCCACTTCATATTCATAAAGGAATGAAATTCCATGAATTGCGGAAGGCCAATTGTGACAGTTCTATTCGTATCGTTTTATTCGCTCTAAAAATGTTAGAAGAATATGATCAATTCATTAGCCAACCGCAACGTTATGTTGGGCGGCATTATTCCTTTATGCCAGCGGTTTTAATTGATCGATGCATCCAAAAATTTTATGCACATATTCTTAGTTTGCCGGAATAGTTGCAGCACCGAAATAGATGATACGATTTTAACTGCAAATGTAGTCGATGCCGCCATGTTTCAGTAAAAAATGAAAGAAAATACTTTGGTCAACGCCCCTAAATCTTGTTCTATTTGTAATAGCCATGACTTTCATTTGCAGGGTAGTTTTTCTGAAAAACCTTCAAATGAAACAGATTATGGCTTCAATCCTTATAACCGATCTCTTTATTCTTGTGATAATTGTGGGCATTTTATAAATAACTATGGGGAAGGCATGGATCTATCGTGTCTTTATGAAGGGGACTATTGGGATAGTACCTATGCACATAAAATAGAAGATACATTCCATAGAATTATGAATTTAACCTCTGATCAATCTGATAACAGAGGGCGTGTATCATATATCAATGGATTTTTTGATATGATAAATATTGATATAAAGAGTATCAAGGCCTTAGATATAGGTTCTGGATTGGCCGTTTTTCCTGCTGTGATGAAAGAATATGGGTGGGATATAACCGCATTAGATCCCGATAATAATGCTGCAGAACATGCAAGAAAAGTTGCGAATGTTTCAGCCATTAGTGCTGACTATCTTAAAGAAACAATCGATGGTGAATTTGATCTTATTTCACTAAATAAAGTATTGGAACATATTCCAGATATGATTGGTATGCTTCGTAAGGTTAGATCAAACCTAGGGGATGGGGGCTATGTCTATTTAGAATTACCTGATGGAGAGGCGGCAATAAAAGATCACGAAGGAGCGTTTAGAGAAGAGTTTTTTGTTGAGCATTATTGTGCATTTTCATTTTCTTCATTTGCTCTACTCGTTAAAAAATCAGGATTTAAGTTAATCACTATGGAACGATTGGTTGAACCTAGTGGTAAATATACATTGCGCGGATTTTTAAAAGTTGCTTGATCTTTCAAAATTTCATCAAGCCTATTCAGAGCTTCCATTTGAAACAGCTGTTTTCTCAAAACCTGTATGGCGATTGAACGATCCCCTTTTTGTGAACGAGGTAGTGCAAGAAGCAATTAACAATGATGTTGCACTGATCAGTTTTCGCGAGAGTGGGGACGATTTTGATGTGGTGAATTTTAAGAAGCTGGGCTTTTATCAAATCGAGACATTAATCACGTTATCTCGTCCGATAAAGCCAGAGCAAGAATTTCCTGTAAACATTCGTATTGCTACAAGTGATGACGCACAATCCTGTGCAAATATTGCCGCCGTTTGCTTTCGTGATGATCGTTATCATATGGATCAGAATATTGATGATGAAATTGCCAATGAAATCAAATCTAAATGGGTATTTAATTCTGTTTCTGGGCGAGCGGATACGGTTTTTATATGTGAATTAAATGGTAAAACTGTTGGATTTAATGCCTGCATGTATAGGGATGATATTGCAATTATTGATCTGATTGGTGTTTTACCTGATTACCAAGGGCAGGGGATTGGTAACCAACTGATACAAGCAATGGACAGCCATTATTCAAAGAGTACTACTGCCATCCAACTTGGTACTCAACTAACGAATATTGCGTCTCAAAACTTCTATAAAAACCTAGGTTTTAAGGAATTATCACGTCAATCAACATGGCATTGGTGGAATAAGAGCACATCAAATTAGAGTTTAAATATAGTTATATTATCTGAAATCATCGGCGGGTCTGAGGCATCCATAGACCTAAACCTTTCATAATAAGAACAGCCAAAAATATATTTTGCTACCCCGTGGCGATCAGCTATTGGCATAGTAATGCGTTCTGTATATCGATAATCATCTTGGTTTGAGAGATCGTAATATGAAATCGCTGGGGTTGAACGAATAAAATTCCATCTTTTTTTTACACTTAAATATGTTTCCGGTGGCATGAAGTCTTCAATCAGTGGGTTGTTGGGGGCTTTCCCCCAAGCTGATTTGATTTCTTCGCCTGCTAGTTTTGTCGATAGCTATCTAAATCTTCAACATACTCATAGATCCAAATGAATGGTAAAAGTTTTGGAGGGATTGCGAGAGGGTCTATATTTATCCGTTTAGGGATTTTTTCACCATCTTGGATAAAGCTTTTCCACGCTTCATAGATTGATGTTGCTATTTCCGATTTGAAATGCGGCGGCCCATCATTAAGCACGATATCTTCATACATGATGAAAGTTCTTCTCCAAAAGTTCCTCTTTGACTAAGAGTTTATATCTTTTTCATCAAGGTAGGAAATTATTTTCATTTTTTGCTTAGCTAAATAATTTAAGAAAATATCTTCTTTAGGATTTTCATAAGATAGAATGTAGCGCATACCGTCTTCATTTTCTGCAATTAGGGTTCTATAGCCAGCTTTTTTTAATCGACCATTTGTGGATCCTGTTACATAAAATCCCCATTCTTTGGCTGTAAAGTCAAACTCTTGCCCATCTGACCCTTGAAATGTCACAAGTTCATCTGGGGCAAGTTCTATATCTGCAACATGGGATAGGGTTACATCTTTCACAGTAAAAACACGGGAGGGTTTGTTTTCCTTGATTCTCATATGTCATTTCCCTTTTGCCAAGTTTCAGCCAAAGGAATTATTTCTGCTAATGTTGCATGAATAGGGTCATCCATCTGCGAAACAATCCAGCGTGACTTTTCTAAATCTTCTGGTGTGTCGACAGAAATAGATTGCACCTCATTTGAATATTTCTCTTTGGCATCAACCCCTTGGATATTAAATTCGTTTGGATGTTGATAAGCATAGGCAGTGACATGTTCTAGATAATACATGTCATCCGTACTATCACAAATGCGTTGCATGGCTTTTAAGGTAATGATTTCAACACTGCATCCAAAAGGGAATGTATGGCTAATGAAAACATTGCTGGTGAGGTCACTATCATTTTGTAGGAATTCTTCAACGACTTGATCGACAATAGCTGGATCCATTAGGGGGCTATCTGCACAAATTCGTACATACCAATCTAAATGATGGGCCTTCATGCAATCGAGGCATCGTTGGGCCACATTATGGGCATTTCCCCTGAAAATACCCAAATCATGTGAGAGGGCAAAATCTTCCAAAGGTTGATCTAGATCCCGATCACTTGTGGCAATGATCATGTTGCTTTCAATGGCGCAGGCAGACAGGCGTTTTACCAATAGTTCCATGACATTAAAATCATCATTCAATGGTTTTAATTGCTTACCCGGAAGGCGGCTAGAATCTAGGCGGGCCAGTAAAACAAGGGCTCCTTTTCCACGCGATGCCATGATTTAAAATTCATCGTTGCTTTTGCGTTTTGCCCGATCCCATGAATCTACATACCATTGGCAGTAATCTTTATACCCTTGTTCCAAAGTCCATTCAGGCTTGAAGCCAAGAATATCTTGGGCGCGCTCTGTGGATAAAGTGCCACGAATTGGCTTGTCCACTGCACGCGGGCGTTCTTCTAAAATTGCATCTGGTACTACAGATTTAACAATATCTGCAAGATCCTTGATTGTGCGGGCATTTCCAAATGTAAGGTTGAAGGTATTGCTGTCTTCTGGGGATTTATGAAGGGCGAGGGCACGAACTTGACCCTGTACTAAATCTTTAATGTAGGTAAAATCTAAACGGCCATCGCCGCCACCTTCAAGAAGTAATGGTTTGCCTGTTAGGGCATTTTCAATGAACATCTGGCTTACACGACGTGAAATACATCGTTCCCCATAAAGGGCACTTGGGCGGATGACCGTTGTGCCAAGACCATATTGGGTGCGATATGTTCTGATCAATCGCTCTCCCATGAATTTGGCATTTGCATAAATACCTTCAGGACGTGGGAAGGTGGTTTCATCCACGCTATCCCCATCAAAGTCACCATAGACAGTACTTGATGACATGAACATGACTTGGTTGATTTCGTCAGTACG
Organism: uncultured Curvivirga sp.; assembly: GCA_965602285.1. Classification (GTDB taxonomy): domain Bacteria; phylum Pseudomonadota; class Alphaproteobacteria; order UBA8366; family Aestuariispiraceae; genus Curvivirga. The sequence continues at coordinate 15,884 of CBFCZA010000019.1, forward strand.
TGGGCGAATAAGTTCAAGTGTATTTCTTAAGGTGATAAGTTGAAGGTCGAAACAAAGTCCGGGTTCAGCTTTGGCATCTACCGCACT
>CBFCZA010000020.1:0-15834 GCA_965602285.1 uncultured Curvivirga sp.
AACTAGGTACAACTTACCTTTTATCATACCTACATGAATACTAAAAAAGCCGCTTCAAAAAGAAGCGGCTTTTTTATTGAACAGAAATAGGACTGGTTGTATTCTCTCTATGGTAGCAATATTTTCAGGAGTATGCATTATGAACAAGATCAATTATAGCATTTTTTTTGCTATAGCGTTGCTATTTAACTCTGTTTCCGCGCAGGCTGAGAATGAAAGTTTATTTGAGTGGGTCCGTAAGAAAAATGACGACTATTTAGCTACTACGGGAAAAATTATTATGGATATAGATATGAAGTGTAGTAGCTCGACATTTTTTTCTTTTTATGATGCAGAAATTATAGATGGAAAGTTACTAGGTCCACGTTATGACCTTGATATTTCTAAAACCTCAAAAAACTGGCTTCAGATAAAAGGAAAGATGAGGTTTGAAGGGTACCTCTCAGAAGATCTTTGGTTCAGTGGGCCAATAACTAACGGTCAATATATTTTAACTGGTAAGTGGTACGATTTAGATAATTGCAAAATTACAGGATCCATAGAAAATGATGAAAAATTACAATTTAAATAAGAACTTTATTGTGGGATTAGTCGGATTTATTTCCCTCGCTGGCTGTATTACCACAGGAATTCCTGAAGAGGCTATCAAATTGAATGAAGCAGAAATTATTGAAAATTTCTCAGGAAAGACAGCATATGGTACTTTTTCTCGTTCACCTGGAAATTGGTTCGAATATTTTACGGATGATGGGAAGACTGTTTATAAATATAATGATAAAATTATGTATGGTGTTTGGCATATTGAAAATGATGCTTTATGTACTCGATATGTATCTTCAAAGGACGATGATGAATATTGTTGGAATTTATATAAAGTTGGAAATGGTTTTGTTGATAGCGCCGTATCGGGGCGTCATAAAGGTAAAGTATCAGCAAGAATACATAAAGTCCTAGATGGTGATATTGAAAATTTGATGAATTAAATTGATTAATCCAGTAATTATTTCACCAAAGCATAAAGTGAGTATAGGACAATATAATGTACAGAGTTATATTAACCGTAATTTTATATTTCGGCTGTGTTTGTAATCTAGCTTTTGCAGAAAAATTTAGTGAGGCTGAAATAGAGGCTTGGGCGCGTGCTGAACAAAATAAAATGGAAAAATCGGAAATACCATTGTTGTCATTAAATATAAAATGTTCAAATGGATCATATTATGAATTAACTAATAAAGAAATTATGAATTACACCGTTAATACTTATACCTCAAAGCTTAACGTTCAGGTTACAATGGATCTCTACTTTTCTATAAGTGGATATACTTACGGAGTTGATAATTCTCCCTCTAGAATGTGGTTTGAAGGTCCTATGATTGAAGAAAACCTTTTTGATTTAAAAGGTCGTTGGGGCTTTGATGGTGTTTGTTCTGGACGTGCAAATGTTATAAATTTTAGGAAAATTATTAAATGAAATACTATATGAAACTATGGTTTTTATCTTCAATACTAGGCATAACTGGCTGTGTAACTGGTGGTATATCTGAAAAAGGTTACCAAATGCATGCTGAGGAGCTATTGCAGTATTTTGAAGGTAATTCAGTTTCTGTGAAATTTTATAGAAGTAAGACTAGAGGAATTGAATATTATAACCCTGATGGACGTGTCGCTTATAAAGATCAAGGCCGTTTATTAAGGGGAGCTTGGCGAATTAATGAGCTGGATGAACTATGTACAAAATATTTCAATTATCAGAATGGTAAAGAGCATTGTCATGCTTGGTACCACGATCAAGGAGAAGTTGTTGCGATTGCAAAATCAGGACAAAAAAAGAAAAAAATATCACTTACAGTGATTAAGGTTGAAGTTGGAGATTCTGCTGGGCTTATGAATTGAAGCCTTTTATAATTAGCTGTCCATGATTTAGTTGTGTTGGTGGCGAAATAGATCAGCTACAAAGTGCGGCAATTTGGGGGCCGAGGGCATTGAGGAGTATCTTGTCTTGGATAGATTTTAGACGCCCGTTATCATTCATTTTAGTCAAAACGGCTTCAATTTTTGGAATTAAGTCTACATGGTTTTCATGCAACATATGATATTCAGGAAATGATTCAATTGGCTTATGGCAAACGACATTTGTTTGTTCGATCTTTTGAAGGGCGGATAATCCGTCTAGTTGCCCTAGGACAATTGCTTCCGTACGGTTTCGCAACAGCATGTTGAAACCAATTTCAAATGTACTACTACGATTAAGGCTTTCGTTGGCAAGTTTTGATTCGATATACTTATAACCGTGATAAGTACCTAATCTTTTACCTGATAGGCTCTTCCAACTCTCAAATTTATTATTAATATCAGTTGAAAATGTAACAACATTAAAATGCCAAAGAGGCGTTGAAACTTTGTGCAGGGCGGGGTTCTTTGAAAGTACTTTATCAAGGCGTATGACAACACCATCTGATGTACCCCTACTTGCATTTCTTAACGCTCTTGTGCCGGGTAAGTAATCCACGTCTAGTTTGTAGCCAATTTCAGCATAGGCCTCTTGTAAGATAGCTTCTCCAATTTTATCCATTAGGGAGTTTTCCCGTGCAGTCAGATGAATAACCTTATCATCTGCATGGACGTTAAAAGAACATAACAGTAAAAAAATGGTTAGCGTTAAATATCTATATAGCGGCGTAAAATTCATTCCTAACTACCTGCTATTGTCATTCCTTCAATGCGAAGGGTAGGGGCGTCGGTGCCGTATCTGAATACTAAGTCAGAAGCAGGAGTCATTTCAAGGAACATTTCTTTTAAATTGCCTGCAATGGTCATTTCATTAACTGGATAAGTTATTTTACCATCTTCAATCCAGAAGCCTGATGCGCCTTGGCTATAGTCACCTGTGATCATATTAGCCCCATGACCCATGATGCTGGTTACATAGAATCCTGATTTAATATCTTTTAATAATTCTTCAAGACTTAATTCACCAGCTTCGATATAGGTGTTTGTAGTAGACGGCGATGGTGGGGATGCTGCTCCACGACTGGCATTTGCAGTACTTTCCATACCCAATTGGCGGGCAGTGCGTAAATCTAAAATCCAAGTGGTGAGAATGCCTTGATCGACGATATTTTTTGGTCGCGTCTCCAATCCTTCTGCATCAAATGGTTTCGAACCATACCCCCGCATACGATGAGGATCTTCTTTCAAAGTAATAGCATCACTCATTACTTTTTTATGAAGACTATCTTTTAAGAAGCTAGTACCCCGTGCAATTGATGCACCGTTTACTGCGCCTAGAAGGGCGCCCGCCAAACGCTGGGAAACGCGCGTATCAAATATGACGGGTGCCTGACATGTTTCCGCTTTTCGTGGGTTAAGCTTTGCTACAGCACGTTCGCCAGCAGAACGCCCAACTTCAGCAGGATCAGCAAGATCACTCCCCCAAACTTTTGACGTGAAATCATAATCCGTTTCCATGCCAAGACCTTCGCCGGCTATCACCGACGCGGAAATGCCATGGCTTGAGCTTTTATAACCTGCGGAGAAACCGTTGCTGGCTGCGACATAAATATCAGCCGACCCCCAACTTGCAGAAGCCCCTTCAGAATTTGTGACGCCTGCAACTGACATTGCGGCTTCTTCACAAATTTTGGCACGTTCTATTAGTTGTTCAGCACTAGGTTCTGACGGATCATAAGTTTCAAAGTCTGGAACTTGCCCTGTGAATAGTTGCTCTGGGTCCGCTAAACCAATATTTGGATCCTCAGGTACAATTTTTGCCATTGAAATAGCACGATCAACCAATTGGTCTAAGGCTTCATCCTTCCAGTCATTGGATGATACAATAGCCTGACTTTTACCAATCATCACACGAAGTCCTAAGTCATGAGCTTCTGAACGTTCAAGGTTTTCCATTTTACCTAAACGTTGTTCATGGCCTAATGAAATTGCCGTTGCTGCAACCGCATCAGCTGCATCGGCACCTTTTGCTTTTGCTTTTTTCAACAAGTCGTCAAGAATGTTGGCAATATCTTTAGTCTGGCTCATCAGGGTATCCTTAAAAGAATGATTCGTTATTTAAAGGCTATTCACTATTGCAATGATCGTAAAGGCAATGATGCTAAAAGCGGCAAGAATTATTTGAATGCGTGTTCTCCAAATTGTCTTAGAAAGATCAGGTAGATTGTCAGGGTCTTTATAGCTAACGATATCTGTTCTTGCTTGATCCCATTTGGTGGTTTGGCGAAGAAGTTTCAAGACTATAAAAAATATCATGACACCAAGAGGCACGATCCATACATGCTCCCTTATGTAGTCGAGGCTGCTCATCGTTACATTTTCCATTTAGAAAACGCCCTTAACCTTGTTCGCGTTCGATGGCACGCCATCCAATATCACGACGACAAAAACCATCGGGCCAGTCAATCTTATCAATTGCTTCATAGGCTTTGGTTTGTGCTTCTAACACTGTTGTGCCACGTCCTGTGATATTTAGCACGCGCCCGCCCGTTGCAAGAATATCTCCTGCGTCGCTTTTGGCCGTCCCCGCATGGAAAATAGTGACAGCTTCATCCGTAGCAGCTTTTTCTAAATTGCTAATCTTTGTGTTTTTTTCATAACTTCCAGGATATCCCTTTGCCGCCATAACAACATTAAGGGCAGTCATGTCATGCCATTCTAATGTGTGGCCCGCTAAGGTTCCTGATGCCGCAGCATCAAGGACAGGAACGATATCAGATTTCAAACGCATCATAAGCACTTGGCATTCAGGGTCGCCAAAGCGTGCGTTAAATTCAATGACACGAACGCCTGTTTTTGTAATCATAAGGCCAGCGAAAATCACACCTTTATATGGGCGGCCTTCTGCTGCTAATCCCGCAACTAAAGGCTTCATTACATTTTCCATTACTTCGGTTTCAACTGAAGCAGTGGAAACAGGGGCGGGAGAATAAGCACCCATTCCGCCCGTATTTGGCCCTTTGTCCCCATCATAGGCTGCCTTGTGATCTTGGGCAGAGGCAAGAGCAAGAACGTCTTTTCCATCGCAAAGGGCGAAGAAGGAAAGTTCTTCACCTTCCATAAATTCTTCAATAACTATTTCAGAACCCGCATCACCGAATATACCGCCTGTCATTGCGTCGTCAACTGCACTTAACGCTTCTTCAATTGTCATAGCGACAGTAACGCCCTTACCAGCAGCAAGCCCGTCTGTTTTAACAACAATTGGGGCGCCTTTTTCTTGGATATAAGCTTTTGCTTCCTCAGGGGTGGTGAAGCGGGCATAGGCAGCACTATCAATGCCATATTTTGCACAAATGTCTTTCATGAAACCTTTGGAACCTTCAAGTTCCGCAGCCTTCGCACTTGGGCCAAAAGCTTTAATGCCTTCAGCTTCTAAGCGATCTGCAAGTCCCAATACAAGAGGGCCTTCAGGTCCAATAATGACAAGGTCAATTGATTTTTCTTTTGCAAAGTTAACCAAGCCATCAACATCTTCAGAACCAATTGAAACGCATTCAGCAACCTGTTCAATGCCCGCATTTCCGGGTGCACAATAAAGTGTATCGCACTTTTCAGATTTAGAGATAGCCCAACAAAGGGAATGTTCACGGCCGCCAGACCCTACCATAAGGATGTTCATCTGTATTAGGCTCCTATAAGGCCTTATTAAACTCAACGGATAATAAGGAGGAAAATGATTATGAAATTTGGAAAATACTTACCATGGGTCCTCAGATTTTACCATGCTTTATGCAATGAAAATTTGCCAAAAGAGTGAGGTTTTTTGCTTGGCTCTTTAGGGTGGCATAGTTAAACTTCGCTCATGAATGATTTATTAGACCGCGCGCCCTCCAATGTACCTGAATTTTCTGTAACCGAATTAAGTCGAGAACTTAAACGAACGGTAGAAGGTGCTTTTTCTCATGTACGTGTACGTGGGGAAATTTCAGGGTTTAAGCGGGCTGCTTCGGGTCATATGTATATGGCCTTAAAAGATGCAGATGCGGTTATTGATGGCATCTGTTGGCGTGGGCAAGCAGGCAAGCTATCTGTGCAACCAGAAGATGGGTTAGAAGTTGTTGCAACGGGAAAGCTAACCACATACCCCGGTCGTTCCAAATATCAAATTGTCATTGAAACAATGGAGATGGCAGGAGAAGGGGCACTTCTTAAATTACTGGAAGATCGAAAAAAGAAACTTGCCGCCGAGGGCTTGTTTGATGAAGTCAGAAAAAAGCCTATTCCTTTTTTGCCGAAAACCATAGGCGTAGTGACATCCCCAACTGGGGCGGTTATTCAAGATATTTTACATCGTATACAAGATCGTTTTCCTTTACATGTTCTTCTTTGGCCCGTTGTGGTTCAAGGGGAGGGAGCTGCGGAAAAAATTGCAAATGCCATCGATGGGTTTAACAAGATAAAGGCGGGTGGAAATGTACCGCGACCTGACCTTTTAATTGTCGCACGTGGTGGCGGAAGCCTAGAAGACTTATGGTCATTTAATGAAGAGGTTGTGGTTAGGGCTGCTGCAAATAGTGCTATCCCTTTGATTTCTGCTGTTGGTCATGAAACTGATACGACCTTGATCGATTATGCCTCTGATAAACGTGCACCAACGCCCACGGGGGCAGCAGAAATGGCAATTCCAGTCCGTGTAGAGCTACTTTCAGGAGTGAGAGATTTAGAAAGACGCTTACTTTCTGCACAAGTGCGCATGTTGGATATGAAGACACGCCATTTAGAAGGGCTTGGACGCGGTTTGCCAAAACCAGATAGCTTGTTACAAAATGCATCACAACGTTTAGATGACGTATCTGATAAATTACAAAGTGGGTGGCGTTCACGAATCAGAAGTCAGCAGCATCGTGTTGATCAATTAGGAACCAGATTAAGAAGCCCTGCACAATTACTAGAAAGTAAGGCTGATAAATTAAAAAGTTTTGATGGTCGATTGTTGCAAGCCACGAAGTCTATTCAAAGCCGGAAAAATGACCGTTTCCAAGCTTCGCGTTTGGTTGAGAGATTAGATAAAAGCTTTAGTTTAATGAACCTACGTCAAACGGAACGCCTTGAAAGTTTGAATATTCGTCTTGAAAACCTTAGCCATAAAAAAGTATTGGAACGGGGCTTTAGCATTGTAAAACGCAAAGATGGATCGTTGTTATCCTCTGTTAAGTCAGTTGAAATGGGGGAAGCTGTACAAATTCAATTTGCAGATGGTATCAGCGATGCCATGCTGGGGGTCAGCAGTTTTACTGAGGCTATGGAAACTGTTAGAAAACCTGAAGTTCGCACTAGGAAAAAAACAGCCCCAAAGATTGTGAAAGATCCAAAAGAAGTACCGTCAGAAAATAAAAAAGCGAAAGAAGAAAAGAATGTTAAAGATGATCGCCAAGATACACTTTTTTAAAACCTTCGTTTATCTTTTGGTTTTTTTGCCGTTCATAAGTATTTCTCATTCATCAGAAAGAACAAATCTAACTGGTTCTTTTGAACAGGGCGGGATGATTATTGGCAAAACAGACGTTGGGGCAAATATAACCTTTGCGAACCATAAAATTACACCTGACGATAATGGGTATTTTGTTTTCGGCTTTCATCGTGTTGAAGAACCACATGGAAATTTACAAATAGTTTATCAAGATGGTACTTCTGAAACTATTAAAATGACCATTAAAAAAAGAACATATAAAATTCAAAAAATTGATGGTTTGCCAGCCAAAAAAGTTACCCCACCTGAATCTGTATTATCGCGTATACGTGCAGATAATGCCGCAATTGCAAAGGCGCGCGCCCATATCACGCCTAATAGTTGGTACCTAGAACCTTTTATATGGCCTTCTAAAGGTCCCATTTCCGGTGTTTATGGCTCGCAACGTATTTTGAATGGTATTCCAAAACAACCACATTACGGGGTGGATGTTGCCGCCCCAACTGGAACGCCGGTTGTTGCACCTGCTTCAGGAATTATACGCCTTGCTCACGGTGATATGTTTTATTCTGGGGGAACTTTATTTCTAGATCATGGGGCTGGTTTGATGTCAGCTTTTTTACATCTTGATAAGATACATGTGAAAGAAGGCCAGTTTGTTAAGCAGGGCGAATTAATTGCAGATATTGGTGCCACGGGTCGTGTGACAGGAGCCCATTTAGATTGGCGCATGAATTGGTTTGAAAAGCGTCTTGATCCAACTTTCCTTGTGCCAAAGATGATCCCGTAATTTCCTAATTCTACTTAGTTAAAGAGGCTGTAAAAATAGCAAAGCCAGCAAACCCAAAAATGCAGGCAAAGACAGCTTCAAACCATCTGCGTAATTTTGCATATCCTGCAACAACAGGCTTGCTTGAGAAGATTAACGCATAAAAATGAAACATAATAAGGCTTTGTAACCCAACGGCTAACACAACTATTAATAATATTTCTGGGGAAGAATCCTTAGGAATTGCATTCGCATATAATGTTCCAAAAAATAGCACGGCTTTAGGGTTTGTTAAATGAATTCCCACCCCTTTAATATATGCCTTTTTAGCAGAACCAATATACATTCCACTGGTCTTTATTGGTTTGTTTGATAAAGAAGAACGTGCTGATTTAATAGCAAGGTATAGTAGGTAACCTGCACCAGCATATCGAATGATCTCAAAAACCCATGCGTTCGTATACATAATGGCCGTTAGGCCTAGGGCGGCAGATATTGACCACATTAACGAACCTGTCGTTATACCCGATGCCAGTGCTAGTCCATATTTTCGACCAGAACTCATCGATGTGCCTGCAATGGCAAGTGTTGCAGGGCCGGGACTTGCTAAGGCGATTAAGCTAGCCATCATTATGATTGGCAGATTGAGTTCTTCAAACATTCTTGATTCTTTCGGTTAATTTATTAGCATGAAAGGAATGGTCGCAATGAGTAACAGTGCCATTATATAGTTAAATATATGTAAATGCTTTTCATCTTTCATCCATTTACGAAGACCTGCACCAAAACTTGCCCAAATAAACACACAAGGTGCACCTACCATAAAATCTACCAATATGGTGATCATGGTATCAATGGCTAAATTATCACCTTCTAGACCAAAAGCGGAAGAAAAAGTAATGGCCATCATCCACGCTTTTGGATTGATCCACTGGAATAATGCCGCCTCTAAAAATGTGAAGGGTTTACCTTTTCCTTCTAGCTTACCAATGCCTGCAGCTGTACCAATACGATATGCTAAATATAACAAATAGGCACAACCTGCATAGGTTAAAATCTCTTGTAATAATGGCCAGTAAGTAAAAAGCTTACCTAAGCCGAGGCAAGCCAAAAAAACCATAAAGATAAACCCAAATATTACCCCGAACATATGTGGTATTGTTCGTTTGAAGCCAACATTTAATCCAGAGGCCGCCAACATTAAATTGTTAGGCCCCGGTGTTATTGTCGCGACTATTACAAAGTTTGCCAGTGGAATAATGGCAATATTTGTTGAGATATTAAATAGACTATCCATGTTTCATCTCCTAGGTGATTAAGGGGATGTTCGCTTTAAATGAAAAATAAGTCAACATTACTGACTAATTATATTGAACCCATACAATTAAGAATTAAATAATATATAGGTTTATTATGACAAGAGCATAAAAATAACCATGATAGAGAGAAGCCCTGCCATTAGGTAATTGAATGCTTTAAGGTGTTTTTCATCTTGCATCCAACGGCGTAAACCAGCTCCAAAAAAAGTCCAAACAATGGCGCAAGTAGTGCCGGTGGTTACAAGGGTTAAAACTGTTGCGATGGAATCTATTATAAGGGTTTCCGCACTTAATCCAAAAGCAGATGAAAAAGTAATGGCTGCCACCCATGCCTTTGGGTTTATCCATTGAAACAGGGCTGCTTGTATTATTGTAAAGGGTTTACCCTTTTGTTTTAATTTACCAACCCCCGCAGCAGTGGCAATTTTATAAGCCAGAAAAAATAGATAAGCACTACCAAGGTAGGTAAGTACGGTTTGTAATATGGGATATAGGGTGAATAGTTGCCCTACACCCAAACAGACCAAAAATAATATAAGCGCAAAACCAGATTGAACACCGATCATGTGAGGGATTGTTGCTTTTATTCCAAAATTCAAACCAGAGGCTGCCAACATTAAGTTATTTGGCCCTGGCGTAATGATCAGTAAAAACGATGAATATAGTAGGGACATAACGGCGACATTTGTTGTGCTTAAATTTAGATAATCCATAGAAACCTCATATAAGAATATATCAAGCTGTCATTATCACTCAGGAAAGTCAAAATCTTCCTTGGATAAGAAATGGAACAACTCTTTATCTTGTGGATTTGGTTGGGGAAGGGATTATTAAAAGTTTAGATCTGGTTTGAAACCTATCATCGTTTCAATAAATTTCTTCAATAGCGGCGTGCAACCTGCAACTTTTTCATCCATCAAATTGAAGGGAGAATCTTCGTTCATATAGGTTAGTTGTGATTGTTCCAATTGGACGACATGGATGTTTTGTTTAGGATTGCCATAATGTCTTGTGATATGCCCCCCTTTAAAGCGTCCATTTAAATCATAACTAAAATCAGTTTGACCCCTTGCATCATCAAGAAGGACTTGTGCTAATTCGTTCGCACATGAAGAGCCATTTGCCGTTCCTAAATTCATATCTGGAAGTTTTCCTTGAAAGAATCTTGGTACTTCCGAACGTATAGAATGCGCATCCCAAAGAAGTGCATAGCCAAATTCCTTTTTAATTTCAGCTAATGTTGAAGCAATTTTATCGTGATAGGGTTGCCAATATTTTTGAACACGTAATTCAACTTCTGCTTCTGTAGGGTTGGTTGATAAATAAAGGCTTTCCTTTGTGAAACTATCAACAGGAGCGAGGCTTGTTGTATCTTGTCCGGGATATAGGTTTTGATCGTCATGAGGCCGGTTAAGATCTATTACATAACGGCTATGTGTGGCACTTAATAGTGATGCGCCCATCTCGATGGAAAATCCATATAATTCATCTACATGCCAATCACTATCCGTGCTGGCACGTCCGAGAGACGTCATATTTTTGGCAATATCCTCTGGTATAAAGCTTCCAGAATGTGGAGAACTGATGAGAAGAGGGCTATTACCTTTAATAAAGTTAAACTTTTCCATGATAAGTTTATATCTACTCCAACTCATTAAGTCACCCATCTATAAAAATGAACGCATGAATATTTTTGTAGCGTAAAGCTTAAAAAGAATTTAAATGGGATTATAAGTTTCTTCTAATTGAATGGATTGAATTGGATATGACAGCCTCAGCGGTTCTTAATGATTTTAAGCAAAATGAAAAATGGTTAACCTTGTCTTTTGATAATATCAAAAGTAGCAGGTTCCATTGGTTTTGGTTAAGGGATAATTGCCCTTGCCCCAAATGTAGGCATCCACAAACATGGGAACGTGTGATTGATACTTGGTCTATAGATAAGGACATCTGTGGTGTGGCCGTATCTATCCTTTCAGAAGGGCAAGAGGTTGAGATAATTTGGCCGGACAAGCATGTATCAAAATATAACAGCCTATGGCTGTCGAAGCATGATTATGATAATAAGTTGATCGAAACAGGGTTGCCTGCCATCATTCCATGGTCTGTTATGGATTTAAGTGCGCGCCCAACTATTAATGCTAACGATATTCTTGAAAGTGATGAAGGTTTAATGGCTTTTATCCTCCAAGTTCGACAATATGGATTTTCCATTATCAAGGGTTTAAGCCCTGAAATAGGCGCCCTAGAAAACTTAGCCCAGAAAGTAGGATTCCTTAGAGAGACACATTTTGGCATTGATTTTACAGTTAAATCAAAACCAGACCCAAATAATGTGGCTTATACGTCAATAGAGCTAAAGGCGCATACAGACTTACCAAATTTAGAAATGCCACCGGGTATCCAATTTCTTCATTGCCTAGAGTTTGAGGCAATAGGTGGTGATAGCCTTCTTGTTGATGGTTTTGCTGTTGCTGAACAGTTACGGATAGAAAACCCGAAAGCTTTTGATGATTTGACTAACATACCCGTGCTTTATCGATTTGTTGATAAGGACTGGGATTTACGTTGGCAAAGTCCCGCTATCCGTTTGAACCACCATGGAGAGATAGAAGAGGTTCGATATCATACAGCCCTCACTGGGGCTTTAGATGCAAATTTTGATGATATCGAATTTTTATATGATGGATTAAGGGCCTTCACTGAAATATTACGCCGTTCTGAATATGAATTACGATTTAAATTAGAACCGGGAGAAGTTATGGCTTTTCACAACAGGCGAGTGTTGCATGGTCGAGGGGAGTTCGACCCCAATAGCGGCCCGCGTATATTAAGGGGATGCTATGTGGATTGCGATCAAGCTTGGAGTAAACTTCGCGTTCTTCAAGGAATGAATAATTAATTAAAAGGGTAAGCTTATGATCTAGATTACCCTTTTAATTAGTCTTATTTAGAGCGCCCTTAATGGCTCCCCCTCGCGTTGGCGGGTTTCCCATTCTTCATCTAACCAAACAGGGGCATTTGATGGGGGGAGCATATCTTTCCCCTTGATTAAGTCTGCAGCACGTTCCCCAACCATAATGGTTGGCGCGTTTAAGTTCCCATTTGGGATAGTGGGGAAAATAGAACTATCTACAACCCGTAGTCCTGAAATACCGCGTACTTTACATTCGCTATCTAATACTGCCATAGGATCGTCGTCCGCGCCCATTGGGCAGGTACAAGAGGCATGATATGCACTTTCAGCATTTTCATTAATCCATGCGTCAATTTCTTCATCGGTGTTGATGTTGCTACCGGGTTGAATTTCTTCACCACGATAGTCGTCCATTGAAGGTTGGTTGAGGATTTCTCGGCTTAGACGGATGCAAGCCCGAAATGCTTCGCGGTCATCTTCATGTTGGTTATAGTTAAATAACATTGCAGGTTTCTCTGCTGGATTAGAAGACTTAGCTTTGATCCATCCACGGCTTTTGGGTTTATTTGGCCCTACATGAACCTGATATCCATGCCCATCAAAGGCGGCGTTTCCATCATATCGCATTGCGGCAGGAAGGAAGTGATATTGGATATCAGGCCATTTAATACCAGCCTTGGAACGAATGAAGGCACAGGATTCGAAATGGTTTGTTCCGCCCAATCCACCTTTTGTTAAAAGCCAACGTGCCCCAATCATACCTTTAGAAAAGATGTTCAATTTACTATTCAGCGAAATAGGTTTTTTACATTGATATTGGAAATATATTTCTAAATGATCTTGTAAGTTTTGACCTACACCAGGCAATTCATGCTTCAAACTAATGCCAGCTTCTTTCAATACATCCGCAGGGCCGATACCTGATAGTTGCAAGATATGAGGGGAACCAACAGAGCCAGCAGATAAAATAACTTCCTTATTGGCTTTTACTTTTTGGATTTTACCATTCACAGAGAACTCAATACCTTTTGCTTCTCTACCATCCAAAATGACTTTATGTGTTAATGCATTGGTGATGACTTTAAGGTTTTTTCGTTTCATCACAGGTTTTAAATACGCATTGGCTGTAGACCACCTGACACCGTCTTTAACCGTCATATCCATCTTGCCAAAACCTTCTTGACGATAGCCATTATAATCATCAGTTGGGCTATAACCTGCTTCATCACCTGCCTTTACAAATGCTTTATAAAGTGGGTTTTCCATTTTGTTGCCGTTACAGGTATTTAATGGGCCCGATTTTCCGCGATATTCATCGCCGCCATAATCACTATTTTCCGCTTTTTGAAAATAGGGTAGGCAATTTGCATAGGACCAGTTCTGAGCCCCTTTTTCTTCCCATTCATCGAAATCCATCGCATGGCCACGTACATAGACCATGCCGTTGATGGAGGATGATCCACCTAAGACTTTTCCTCGTGGGCAATGCATTCTACGGTTATTTAGATGTGGTTCCGGTTCTGATTCAAAAAACCAATTAAATTTTTCCATATTCATTGGGATAGAAAGTGCGGTTGGCATTTGTATGAAAATACTATTGTCCTTTCCGCCATATTCAAGAAGTAAAACACGAATGGAAGGATCTTCACTTAGTCGATTTGCAAGTACGCAACCTGCTGAACCCGCACCAACAATAATATAGTCATAATTTTCCATAGGGCATATCCAGTGTTTGAATTAGGTGTAAATTTTCAGTAACTTAATGCCCATAAGCTTTAAGCTGTGTTTGTAAATAATCTTTGGTCATTTCTCTGGCTTTTTTGGGTCCCATAAGACTTGGATGTACTGCACATCTTACCCATAGGCCGTCCATCATTACGGCCAATCCAAGTGCGGATTTTTTCGATTGCTTGTAGTCAGGGATTAATTTAGCAAAATCATAACGTAAATTGCTTAAAAGTCTTTTTTCATTGATGCGTTGCAAGCGCCTAAAACCATCCATATGTGGAACTTGAGCCCAAAAGGCTAACCATGCAGTTAGGGATTGCTGGCTAAAGAAATCTTCAGCGAAATTAGCTTTAATTATTGCTTCTATACGTTCTGTTGGGGTCGTAGATTTTTTCAAACCCTTAATGGTCAAAATGCGTATATCTTTAAGCAGTTGGTGCATAGTTGCTTCTAAAAGTTCGTTTTTACCGCCAAAATAATGGTGAATAATACCTGGGGATACCCCCGCAGAGGCACCAATTTCTTTAACGGTAGTTGCAGCAAAACCTTGTTTATGAATAGAGGCTATTGTTGCTTCGATTAATTGTTTTTTTCGGATGGGCTCCATCCCGACCTTTGGCATTATGACACTCCCGTTAATCCTAAGCCTCAATAATATCTTAAGTTAGATTAAGGGTTTTATATTGAACGGTCAATCAACAAAAGGAAGGTCACTTCATAAATACATCTTTATAGTTCCTAAAGCTATATTCTTTGCGTGAAGACCGTCCTGTGGGCCAGTCTTGTTGACGGTATGTATGAATTGTACGTTGAATATGTTTAGTCAGGTACTTTTCTACATCGGAAATTTTATTGGCTTTTAAAAGATCAAGAATAGCATAGTGATCTTCATAAGCCTCGTTTTTCTCAGCATGAGTTCTGATGAATCTAAACAATAAAGCAGTCACCAACGGTTCGATATTATCATATGATTTTTTTAAATATTTATTATGTGCATGTTTGAAAAAACTATCATGGAATGCAGTATCTAAAACCTGGCACCTAGCCCAATCATGTTCCTGAAAGGATTCGTGCATTTGGTTTGATAATATGTCAAGCTCATCAATTAAGTCATCTTTATGTAATGTGACAGATATATTCATAGCTTGAATTTCAAGAATGGTTCTGAATTCTAACAATTGGGTTACATCAATTTCAGATGGATTAATTACATAGCACCCTGATTGTGGCACGATTTCTACTAATCCCAATTCCCTAAGTTGTATAAGGGCGGAGCGAACGGGCGCTTTACTAATTTCCATTGCCTCTGATACAGCAACTTCAGAAATAGGTTCGCCGAAATTTAATCTGCCATAAGTTATTGCTTCTTTTATAGAAAGAAGAGCTTTTTGTGATAAATTTCCAGTATTTTTATCTAGTAACATAATAATCTTTTTAATCAATATCGTTGATGGGTATTAAATTTATATTTAATTCTTATTTTTAAAGTAATGAGCTAGGCAACTAAATACAATATTCTTTTGAAACCTTTTATATCTAAATAAGGTTTCAATTGAAACTATTTTCTTTACATAAGTTTCATATGAAACTATTGTGTGGATAGGGAAGAGTAGACGTAAGCTGTGAATATTAAGGCCAGTAAAATAGTAAATTGAAAAATATCAGTTTTTTTACAATT
>CBFCZA010000021.1:0-15760 GCA_965602285.1 uncultured Curvivirga sp.
CATTTTGTCAGCAACAGCTTGCGCATCGTTACGACGATCTAGGTTAGCAGCTTCTAATTGTGCTTTTTCAGCTTCAAATTTAGCAATGTTAACTTTGTTAGCACGAACAGCTTTGCCTGAAGGCAAAAGGAAGTTACGAGCATAACCAGTTTTTACAGAGACAACATCGCCCATTTGGCCAAGTTTCTCTACACGTTCCATAAGAATGATTTCCATGAGATACTACTCCTTACTTAATAACGTATGGAAGCAGACCCACGAAACGGGAACGCTTGATTGCTTTTGCCAAGATGCGTTGTTTCTTTGCAGAAACAGCAGTAATGCGACTTGGTACGATCTTGCCACGTTCAGAAATGAAACGCTGTAGCATTTTCACATCTTTATAATCAATCGCAGGAGCGTTAGCGCCTGTGAATGGGCAAGTTTTCTTACGACGGAAGAATGGACGACGTGCGCCGCCACTTTGAGGACGATCAGACATTAATCATTGCCTCCTTCTTTAGGTGCGCGTGCTGGACGATCAGAACGGCTACGGTCGTTGCGGTCGTTACCACGCCCACCACGGTCGCCGCGATCACCACGGTCACTACGATCATCACGACGTTGCATAACAACAGAAGCGCCTTCAGCTACTTCGTCAGTACGTGTGGTCATGAAGCGTAAGATATCTTCAGACAAGAACATATTACGTTCCATTTCAACAACCGCACTATGTGGTGCTGCGAAGTTTACTAGGATGTAATGACCTTTACGGTTTTTCTTGATACGATAAGCGAGGTTGCGAAGACCCCAATACTCACGGCGGGCGATTTCCCCACCTTCAGCTGTCAAGAAACCAACAAATGTGTCGGCTAGTGCTTCTGCTTGAGATGCAGAAACATCCTGACGCGCTATGAGCAAAGTTTCATAATTGCGCATAATAATAGAACTCCTTACGGCTCTTTAAAATAAATGATCAGCGCAGTTTCCAAAATATATAATTATATCAAGGCTCTGCCGCCTGACCTTAGCCGATATGTGGGATGCTTAATCCTACTCACCGGCAAGGAGTGAAAACGAAATAAGGTCTAAGTTCTCTCAAAAGAAAGAACCAAAACCTTATTTACGAGACGGCTTATACGTCGTTAAGCTTTGGATTACAAGTCTTTTATGGCTTTTTACCACTGACCAAACGAACTTCTAAATTCATCTGATATCCACCAGTATCAAGTTTGTATGGAAGCAACCCTTCGAAAATCTTTTCGTTAAGCTTTTGGAGTTCTTCTTGGGTGCAATTTTTAATCAAATGACCGAAACTCATGTCCAATTGAGATTGCCAGAAATTAACACCCTCTGGTGCGACAGGTGTGAAGGTGACTTGTTCATTCTTATCAATATCGAATCCAGATTTTTTTAGCATTTTTGCAAGCTCAACTTCGTCCTCAAGGGAAAAAATCTTTTCAAAATCATGATCTGTTTCAATGGCGAAAAGATCCTTGATGGACTTTTCTATGATGTTGAAGATGGTTTGTTGGTTTTTTCGGCCCCAAACTAGAAAGCCAACTTTGCCACCTGATTGAGCAACCCGAAAGCATTCATCACATGACTTTTGTTGGTCCGGTACAAACATGATGCCAAATCGACAGCTCACATGATCAAAGCTATTGTCTGCAAAAGGAAGGGATTGCATGTCGGCTGCCGAAAAATTCATAATTTCGGAACCATCGCGACTTTTAAGCGCATGCAACATTTCTGGTACTAGATCTGTTGCAATTGTAAGGCCTTGATCACCAGTAATTTGCGCTTCAGAAAACACAGGTTCTCCCACACCGGAAGCGAGATCTAAAACTCTATCTCCAGCCTGTATGTTAAGTGCATTTAAAAGAGGTTTATTCATGCCCTTGGCAAGCTTTGCCATCGGATCAGCCCATTGTGACCACTCGCCAACTTTGTTGGCCCAGTAATCACGTACATCTTTTGTGTTTTGTTTATTTCTCATGGGCGCAAGATAGCAGACCGTATCAATCTGCCAAGCTGATTTGTACGTTTTGATTACGTCCGTAATAGCGTCGTGCAAAATAGGTGACTGTGTCGGCAAGGTAGGATTTTATTTCCACAGGGCTTACGGTGCCATCTTCATTACCATAATTTGGACCATCAGCCTCTCCACTCATACCTTTGATATAATGATAGGTGAATAAACCATGTTTTTTGTCTTGGGTCCAAGAAGCAAGTTGATTGGTAGAGCCAGCTGTAATGACCGTTAAATTGCTTGGAATTGCTGTATTTATAGCCTTCATATAAACAGGGGATGCGTTGGTGATAACGGAACCTGATTGACTGTTATCAGAGAAGCAAGATTCTAAAATAACAGTGGTGGATTTTGATGGAATTAAACTTAAATTTTTATAAAGAGTAGAAATTGGATATCCATTAATATCTATACTATTTGCGGATGCATCACTTGGGACAAGATAGGCTGTGCCATCATCACCCGGTGCCCCATGGCCTGCATAATAAACATAAAGGTTTGATTTACCTTCGCGTACCCAATTATAGGCATCCCCTTTGTAGGAACGTTCATTTCCAAATGCTCGCTCCATTTGTGAAGTGCTTGCATTTTCAATGTAAATTATATTTTCCGTATCTATACCCATAGTATTTATAGCAAATTTCCTGAAAGCCATTGCATCATTATTGGCAGGAAGGACATTTGGGATATCTTTACCATTGGGTTTGTAATCATAATTGCCGATAATTACCGCAATGTCATTTGATGCTTTGGTGATGGGTCGCAATTGATTTGATGCAACAGTTTTTGTGTTGCAATTTAATCCCCGTCTCGCAGCTTCTTGGCGATATTCCTTATTAACTTTCTTCCAATTGCTAACGAAGCCATTAGCACCTATCTTACAGAGATCTTCATCAGATAGGTGAGTATATTGTGTTGAGGGGTAATCAGTAATTAGACCACATTTAATATTTCGGCGCTTGGCTTCAACTACATAATTTATGTAATTAGTATTCCAAGCGGACTTATTTTTGAGGTCGCTAAATTACATATACGAGAATCACTTAATTTTTTTCGATAATTAGAATAAGTCACTTCTGCTTTGATTGTTTTTAATTCCGCAAGTTTCATTTTGTCTGATGTACTGGTTGTAACACAACCCGTGATTACATTCGAAAGCAAAAGAAACAAAATAAATTTACGAATTGAAAGCATATTGGTTTTATCCCCACCGATTTAAGCAAATATTATAATTCAACTTAAACCAGTGGGTCGATGGTCCACTGCTCGTATTTGGTTATTTAAATTCTTACTAAAGGTCTAGTAAGACAAGTAGGTCCGCCTTCGCCTTGGCGGCTGATTTCATCACCCTTATAGGTATGAACCTTACATCCTGCTTCTTTCATTAAAGCGTTTGTAAGTGGGAGGTTGTCAAGGGCTACTACTTCGCGTGGTGCGATAGCCAATACATTGCATGCCATGGGTAAAAATTCTGCTTCAGGGACTTCCACGAATTTTATTCCGTGGCCATCAAGCCACTGAATGAATCGATCAGACATTAATGGGCGATAAATGACTGCCAGATCTTTATCAACGGGAGAAATCATGCTCATCAGGTGAAAAACATCATCGGGGTGATCTGGTTCTTTTAGCTCTTCAACAAATAAATCCACATCTTCACCAAGGAATGCTTTAAGTTGATTTATGCCTGCTTGATTTGTGCGTGGGCCAAGGCCAACTGCGGCTGCGGTATCATTGATCCAAATGAAATCGCCACCTTCAAGTTTTCCAGGAGATTCGATGGAGCCAAGGATTTTAATGCCCATTTTTCCAAGAATCTCTCCGTGGATAGCAGGTTCGTTATTACGTGATGCGCGCCCCATGTTATTCATGATTAAGCCGTTAGGGGCGATGATCGCTGCATCACGAACGTAAATTGCATCTAAGGTAAGGTTTTTATTTGAAGGTAGAATGTCTAAATTAATACCAGCATCAATGAATATTTTTTGTAAACCTGCATATTCCTTTAAGGCTTCTTCACGATCTACAGATCTGTAAAAACGTAAGCCTACCCATTCATTTTCAATCTGCTTTTGATCTCTGAATGCTTCATTGGCAGGGCGAATTGCCATGCGTTCGATTTTTCCATATTCATTAAAACGGCTCATGATGTTACCTATTATACAATTGTAAAATTACTTTGAGAATAATATCAATTCTATCCATAATATCAAGATGAAAAAGGATCTATATATGGCGATATGGAAAAAGCGTTGTGATGTATTAAAAATATAAAGAAACATGCTTTTCTACTGGTATGAAAATCTATAATGTCCAATGCTAGAAAATCGAATTTATATAGGGAAAAATAAAATGGCAGAATATCGTTCAAAAACCAGTACTGGTGGTCGAAATATGGCGGGTGCACGTTCTTTATGGCGTGCAACAGGCATGACGGATGATGATTTTGGTAAGCCTATCATTGCTGTTGTTAATAGCTTCACCCAATTTGTACCGGGCCATGTTCATTTGAAAGATATGGGCCAACTTGTAGCACGTGAGATTGAAAAAGCAGGCGGTGTTGCGAAAGAATTTAATACAATTGCTGTGGATGATGGTATCGCCATGGGGCATGATGGGATGCTTTACAGTCTTCCATCCCGTGAATTAATTGCGGATAGTGTGGAATATATGGTCAATGCCCATTGTGCGGATGCAATGGTTTGTATTTCCAACTGTGACAAGATTACCCCGGGTATGCTTATGGCATCTATGCGCCTTGATATCCCTACCATTTTCGTTTCTGGCGGTCCAATGGAAGCTGGTAAAGTCATCCTGGAAGAGGGTGAGAAGATGGTAGATCTTGTTGATGCAATGGTTGAAGCTGCGAATCCAAAACGTTCAGATGAAGATGTGGCCAAGTTAGAACGTTCTGCATGTCCTACATGTGGTTCTTGTTCAGGAATGTTTACTGCAAATTCAATGAACTGTTTAGCAGAAGCACTTGGCCTTGCGTTACCGGGCAATGGATCTGTACTTGCTACACATACAGCACGAAAAGCTTTGTTTGAACGTGCTGGTCGTGACATTGTTGGAATTACACGTCGTTATTATGAACAGGATGATGTGTCTTTATCACCGCGAAATATTGCATCGTTTAATGCTTTTGAAAATGCGATGGCCTTAGATATCGCGATGGGTGGTTCCACTAATACAGTCCTTCATTTGCTGGCTATTGCACAAGAGGCCGAACTTGAATTCACAATGAAGGACATGGATCGATTAAGCCGAAAGGTTCCTTGCCTTTGTAAAGTTGCGCCAAACATTCCAAATATTCATATGGAAGATGTGCATCGTGCTGGTGGTATTATGGGTATCTTGGGTAGTCTTGATCGTGCAGGATTGCTTCATACTGGTTGTTCAACCATTCACGCAAAAACAATGGGTGAAGCCCTTGAAGAATGGGATATCGCACGCAATCCATCAAAAGAAGTTGATGAGTTTTTCCGTGCTGCACCCGGTGGTGTTCGTACTGTTGAGGCATTCTCTCAATCACGTATGTACACAGAAACAGATAGCAATCGTGACAGCGGAATTATTCGTGATTCTGAAACCGCATTCACTAAAGAGGGTGGCTTGGCGGTTCTATTTGGCAATATCGCTGAAAAGGGCTGTATCGTTAAAACTGCGGGTGTTGATGAATCCATTTTCAAATTTAAAGGTTCTGCAAAAGTGTTTGAAAGCCAAGATGCTGCTGTTGCAGGTATCCTTGGTGGCGAAGTCGTTGAAGGTGATGTTGTTATTATTCGCTATGAAGGTCCAAAGGGTGGTCCGGGTATGCAAGAAATGTTGTATCCAACAAGTTACTTGAAATCTATGGGGCTTGGTAAGGCCTGTGCGCTTCTAACGGATGGTCGTTTTTCTGGTGGTACATCTGGATTATCTATCGGGCATGCGTCACCAGAAGCCGCGGCAGGTGGCGCTATCGGTCTAGTAGAGGCTGGTGATGCTGTTGAAATCGACATTCCAAATCGTTCCATTAATCTTTTGATCAGTGATGAAGAAATGGCGGGACGTCGTGCGGCAATGGATGCAAAAGGTAAGGCTGGCTGGAAACCTGCTCAACCTCGTAAACGTAAAGTGACGACAGCATTAAAAGCTTATGCTGCCTTTGCTTCTAGTGCTGATAAAGGCGCAGTTCGTATTTTACCTGAAGAGGACTAGTCCATATGGCGATAATCGCGGTTGGCGGGTTTCAACATGAAACCAATACATTTGCCCCTGTAAAGGCAAGCTTTTCTAATTTTGAGCAGGCAGATGGCTGGCCGCGATTATGTCGTGGTAAAGACCTATTCAGTGTAACAAAAGGCGTTCATCTTCCTTTAACAGGTGCTATCGAAGTTCTTGAAGCAACAGGTCATGATCTTTACCCATTGACGTGGTGCAGTGCCACCCCGTCAGCCCATGTGACACAAGATGCATTTGAACGTGTATCTTCCATGATTTTAGAAGATTTAAAAAAAGCTATGAAACGCCCCGGCGGTATTGATGGTATTTATCTTGATCTTCATGGTGCAATGGTTTGTGAACATATGGAAGATGGAGAAGGCGAACTTCTTCGTCTAGTACGCGATTTGGTTGGTGCTGATATGCCAATCGCTGTTAGTCTTGATCTTCATGCTAATGTCACAGAATTGATGGTAGAAAATGCCACTGTCTTAGATATTTTTAGAACCTACCCACATGTAGATATGGGAGAAACAGGTGCACGAACGGCCCGTCATCTTTGTAATCTTATAAATACAAGGGAACAATGGGCTAAATCCTATCGAAAATTTGATTTTCTAATTCCTTTGGTTTTTGGATGCACATATCTTCCTACACCAAAAGAATTATATGAAGATGTTTTACCAGAATTACTTGAAGGTGATCCATCCATCGCATCCCTTTCATTAGCCTGCGGTTTCAATCTTGCAGATATATATGAATGTGGGCCTTCTGTGGTTGCCTATGGTGAAACACAAGAAGATGCAGATCGTATTGCTGATAAAATGTATAATGCTGTTCTTCAAAGGCAATCTGGATTTGGCGGTAAAGTTTATCAGGCGGATGAATGTATCGCTGTGGCTATGGAAAAAGCTAAACGATCAAATAAACCAATTATTATAGCTGATACGCAGGACAATCCCGGCGGCGGTGGTCCTGGCGATACCACAGGGTTATTGCGTGCAATGATTAGGGCCGAAGCATCAGGTGCGATTGTAGGTATTTTTAATGATGCTGCTTCTGCTGCCTTAGCCCATGAAACTGGTTTGGGGAATGACACTCGATTTTCTATTGGTGGTATTTTAATGCCGGGTGATGAACCTTATATTAGTAATGCTAAAGTTATTGCCTTAGGGGACGGTGTGTTTACGGGAACCGGTCCTATGTGGGGAGGGGCTAATTTCCAAATGGGTAATATGGCTTTGGTAGAAATTGCCCTTGAAGGTAAAGAGCAAGGTGTTCGTGTTGCCTTCATGTCAAAACCGATGCAAACGGGTGATACATCCATGTTACGTCATTTGGGTATAGAGCCCGCTGATGAATCTATCATCAGCGTTAAAAGCTCCGTTCATTTTAGGGCAGATTTTCAACCGCTTGCCGAAGAAATCCTTGTGGTTGCAGCAGAGCCGGGTCCGGTTCGTGCCGATGGTGATGCCTTAGTATTCAAAAACCTAAGAGATCATGTTCGGCAAACCCCTTAATGAATATTGAAAATTAACTCTATTGAACATCCTTAACTATGGATTACATAGGTTAGAGTGCTCGTCGCAATATGATTTTTCACCATTGGGAAAGTTAATTGATCACATCTTTTAGCTTTATTTCCTTGGGTGTGTGTGCCGTTCCATAATGAGATAGATTTTTCATTGATGATTTTTTTATGTTGTTGCACTGCTTCCAAACGACCTTTGTTTATTTTATCACCAAGGATGAAGGAATCCGTTGCATTATAATAGTGATCTAGAATTATGTTCTTCCCAATATATCGATATTTAAAATCTTTATTTTCTTCTATCCAATCTAAAATAAAACAATTTTTGATGAATGGCTCTAACCATTTTGTTGTAAATGGATCGGCTAAGAAGTTTCTTTCCGATTTTGCCTTTTCCATGATTTCTTCTAATTCAGAAAAGACACTGTGATTGTTATTTATTTCCTTGTTATCCTGCCAATTCATTTTTCTCTCCCAAAGTAAGTTATGGAAATGTTATGAAAGGTTTAGGAGAGTTATTTTTAATAATAAAAATAAAAAACCACTCAAAATTAATTGGGTGGTTTTAAATGCATAATATCGTTCGGTTAGATTAAGTTAGCACTTAATTTTTTCACCTTTTGGATCGTACCAAGGGGCGAGTTGAACTTTAGCTTTATGTTTTGACCAAGCGATATCAATTTCATATTCGCCTTCGTCAATCCAAGCCTTTTTCGCAGGTCCATCAACATTAGTTATGTAACCCATACCAATGGATTTACCGATACGATGCCCCCAAGTTCCGGATGTTACTGAACCTACGATCATACCATTTCGATAAATTGGTTCTTCATGGAACATAAGAGAAGCTGTCTCAGTATCATCTTCCAGCTGTATTTGAACAAGCCGCTTAGAAGGAATACCTGCTTCTTTTTGTGCAAGTACAGCTTGGCGGCCAATGAAACCACCTTCTTTGTCAAAGGCACATGCGAAAGATAGACCCGCTTCAACTGGAGTATCCTCACCTGCAATATCATGGCCCCAATGGCGATATCCTTTTTCTGAACGACATGCGTTCATCGCAAAGTAGCCACAATGACCTAAGCCAAATTCTTTACCGGCTTCAATAATGATATCATAAACATGCGTAGCAGCTTCTGCTGGAACATAAAGCTCCCAACCAAGTTCACCCACATAGGTTAGACGGTTAGCACGTATTTTTGCGTAACCAAGTTCTAATTCCTGACTTGTGCCGAATGGGAAAGCTTCATTGCTAAGGTCTGCACCAGTAAGTTTTTCAAGTAACGCACGGGATTTAGGACCCATTAGGCCAATCATAGGAAGGCCGGATGTAATATCTGTTAAGAAAGCATGTGACCCTTCAGGAATATGTTTCTTGATCCAGCTAAAGTCACGTGTCTGTGCTGCACCAGCTGTCACAATCATATATTCATCTTGGGCTAAACGAATAACAGTAATATCGGCTTCGATTCCACCATCTTCGTTAAGCATTTGAGTATAAACGACTTTACCAATTTCTGTATCAACTTCGTTCGACATGATACGATTTAAAACTTTGCAACTGTCTTTACCCTGCATCATAAATTTAGGGAATGGGGATTGGTCAAAAAGACCAACGTTTTCCATCATGTTTTCACATTCAGCTGTTACATATTTATGCCAGTTTTGGCGGCCATATGTATATTCGATTTCAAAGTTATGATCATCATTAACAAAGAACGCAGGACGTTCCCAACCAGCAGTTTGTGACCAGAAAGCACCAGCAGCATCAATACGATCGTGTAATACTGTCTTACGTGCACCGCGTGCAGTGGTGTTTTGATAGTTAGGCCAATGCATATGATACAACAGGCCTAAGCTCTCTACCGTACGGTCATAAAGATAGTTTTTGTTGCTTTGGAATGGCATCATTCTTTTGATATCAACATCCGCAAGATCCATTGGTGGTTTGCGATCTTTGATCCAATCAGCAACTACTTTACCTACGCCACCAGCAGATTGAATACCGATAGAGTTAAATCCAGTCGCCACGAAGAGGTCTTCGATTTCAGGTGTCTCACCAATCATATAAAGGTCATCGGGTGTGAAACTTTCAGGACCGTTAAAGAATAAGCTAATGCCTGCCTCTGCAAGGGCTGGGTAACGATTTAATGCTTTTTCTAAGATCGGTTCGAAATGATCAAAATCTTCAGGAAGGCTAGTATATTCGAATTCTGGATCAATGCCGCCCATGCCCCAAGGTTTAGCTACAGGTTCAAAACACCCTAACATTAATTTACCAGCGTCTTCTTTGTAATATGCACATTCATCTGGAACACGTAATACAGGAAGGTTTGATGTCATTTGTTCCATCGGTTCTGTAACGATGTAGAAATGCTCTGCTGCGTGTAATGGCACATTTGCACCTACTTGGGCTGCTAAATCACGGCTCCACATGCCACCGGCAATAACAACTGTCTTCGCACGTAATTCACCTTGTTCCGTCATCACGCCGACGGCTTTGCCGCCTTCTTTGATGATAGATGTAACAAGTGTGTTTTCAAAAATCTTTGCGCCACCCATTTTAGCGCCTTTTGCAAGGGCAAGGCAGGTATCAATAGGATTACATTGACCATCAGCAGGCAAGAAAACTGCACCAGCAGCATCAGACACATTCAAACCGGGCCAGCGTTCAGCGGCTTCACCTGTTTCAATCACATTCACTTCTAGACCAAAGTTAGATGCCATAGAGGCACCACGTTTTAACTCTGAAAATCGTTCTTCGTTAAGAGCAAGTGAGACACTTCCACGCACTCTAATACCAGTCGCTTGGCCTGTTTCTTCTTCCAATTTATTGTATAGTTCAGCTGTATATTTAGCGAGCTCTGTCATATTGCGATTAGAACGAAGTTGTCCTACTAAGCCGGCAGCATGCCAAGTCGTACCTGATGTTAATTGTTTACGCTCACATAACACAACATCAGAGATGCCAATCTTTGTTAAATGATAAGCGATAGAACAACCAGCGATACCACCGCCAATAATTACAACATCTGCTTGGGTGGGAAGAGATTTAGCCATGGTCGATCGTGTCCTTAGTATTGTACAATAAAAAATGTAATAGCTAGCTTGAATACTTACCTCAAAACCCATACATCCTTTTGATCAATACCGACAATCTTTTTTCTAAATAGATGTTATAGGTTATGCTTATAGGACATATTTGCAGGTTAGAAATTTATATATAGATTTTAAGTTATTATTGATCATTTATCTTTCGTAAAAGGGAGATAACAATCTATAATGCATTATTCAAATAGAGGGTTATATGCGCGAAGCTATTTTTCATCTTGAACGCAAAGAAAGCGGTTCAATACAAACGCAATTACGCCACATGCTGGTAGATGCAATTTTATCTGGCCAATTACAGGCAGGTAAGGCCGTTCCTTCATGTCGAAAATTAGCGCAACAATTAAAGGTTTCACGCAACACAGTGGTGTTGGCTTATCAAGGATTGGTTGATGATGGTTTCCTCGTCGCAAAAGAACGAAGTGGCTATTATGTCGATCCTGATATTACGACAGATCGCCTAACTGGTATTGTTGAGGGGGATGCATCTGATGATGAAGAAATCAGCTATGATTTAGAAAGTCGCCTTAACTTTAAGCCCGGACGACGGAAACATAAAAAACATTTCAAAGATTGGCGAGAACAACCTTACCCTTTCATACATGGTCAAATGGATTACACACTTTTTCCATTGGCGTCTTGGCGTGAATGTTCAAGGCAGGCCATGGGCCGAAAAATTATGGAAGATGTGTCACATGATGCATATGATGAAGACGATCCTGAACTATTAGAACAAATTCGCTCTCGTCTGCTATCTAGGCGTGGTATAAAGGCTAAACCTTCACACGTATTAGTAACCTTGGGTGTGCAAAATGCATTATATTTAATAGGGGCGTTGATGGTCTCTTCTCGTCATGTTGTTGGTATGGAAGAACCGGGTTATCCTGATGGGCGCATTATTTTTCAAAAATCAGAGGCGACTATTCATCCACTTCCAGTAGATGAAGAAGGTATGGTTGTCGATGATCAACTTAACGACTGTGATTATGTTTATGTTACGCCAAGTCATAGTTGCCCAACCACTGCCACATTAAGTTTAGATCGCCGAAAATCGTTGCTGAAGTTGGCTTCAGAACAAGATTTTTTAATTCTTGAAGATGATTATGAGCCAGAAACCAATTTTATAGGTAACCCAACGCCTGCATTAAAAAGCATGGATAAAGAAGGACGTGTTATTTATATGGGTAGCCTTTCAAAAAGCCTATTTCCAGCATTGAGAATGGGATATATCGTGGCGCCAGAGCCATTGATTAGAGAGTTACGAGCCCTTCGTCGACTCATGTATCGCCATCCCCCAAGTAATAATCAACGTACAGCAGCTCTATTTTTAGGGCAGGGTCATTATGATTCTTTTATCGCACGTTTAAAACGAATTTATAAAGAGCGTTGGGAAACAATGCGGGTATCCCTTGATCGTTATTTGCCCGGTGCTTCTGTTGCTTCGACCTTTGGTGGAACAAGCTTTTGGGTGAAGGCACCAGAGCATGTCGATGCAGAAATTTTAGCTAAAGACCTATTGGCTGATGGTGTGGTGATCGAGCCCAGTGGGGATTACTATTTTACTGAAAATGCTCCTAAAAATTATTTTAGATTAGGGTATTCCTCCATCTCAAACGAGAAGATCGATGAGGGAATTAAAATTATAGCCGAGCAAATAAAACGTATTCAGCCTTAAAGGACAATAGTATGAAAATTTTTGATGAAGCACAGACACGTGATTCACTTCCATGGGATGGTTTGATTGAATCCCTGCGTGTCATGTTCCGTGAAGGCTGTGAGATGCCTGTTCGTCACCATCATGATATACATGTTCCGGGTGAAGATGACGCCACATTGTTGTTAATGCCTGCTTGGTCGCCGGGTAAATATGTCGGCGTGAAGGTTGTTTCTGTTTTTCCCGGAAATATGCAACGTGGCTTACCTGCTATTTATGGTAACTATATGCTTTCCAGTGGGAAAACCGGTGAAATGCTGGCCTTAATTGATGGGGGAGAGCTTACAGCAAGAAGAACTGCAGCGGCTTCTGCGTTAGCGGCTGATTATCTTGCACGGAGAAATGCTGAAACTCTTACTATAGTTGGGACAGGGCGCCTAGCCGTTAATTTAGCACAAGCCCATGCGTCTATTCGTGATTTAAAAGAAATTCGTATTTGGGGGCGCAGCATTGGAAAGGCCGATGACCTTGCTGCTGCTCTTGTTGCACAAGGCTTACCCGCACGAGGGGTCGAAAACCTGCAGGAAGCCGTAGAAACATCTGATATCGTAAGTTGTTGTACCCTCTCTCAAGAGCCACTTGTAAAAGGGGTATGGCTAAAGGATGGGGCGCATCTTGATCTTGTTGGTGCCTTTAAGCCTACTATGCGGGAAAGTGATGATGAAGCTATTCGTAGGGCTTCTATTTTTGTAGATACTATTGATGGCGCAACTTCCGAAGGTGGTGATATTGTGCAGCCTATTAAAGATCAAATTATGACTAAGGATGATATTCAGGCAAATTTATATGCTTTAACACGTAACGAACATCGTGGCCGGACAAGTGAAGACGAAATTACCTTGTTTAAATCTGTTGGTGCAGCATTAGAGGATTTAGCAGGGGCTATTTTTGCATATGAGGGAAAACGTTAAAGACTTTTTAACCAGACTTTGGCATCTTCATAACTAGAGAAAACTTTAGTAGGATATGGATTCGTCATTATACCCATATAAATTTTTGCTGTTATGAAACCAATTTTAGATATTGGTACCAAAGCAATAGCCTTAGTAATGGATGTAACTTTTTCTGAACTCGATATCCTTCTAACTTCCCCATTCAAATCAATGGCAGCTTCACCTTGAATGATAACATTAGAAAGAACATTTGGCGCAAGTTTTTTATGTTGCTTTATTGAGTCTAGAATAGTTTGTTTGCTAATTAATAAATGCCAAAAATCAATGAAAATGATATCTTCATCTAATATTACTTTTGGTCTTTCTGATAGCAATTTAAATCCAATCAGTTGAATTAATATCTTAAAATACTAATTTATATTAGTTGTATGTAATGATTAATGAAAGAAAAAACCTTCAATTGAAAATTGCTAGTTTTTTGTTATTTTATTTATTATGTCTATTTTCTTCAACTGCATGGCAGGCAATTTCAGCGCCGTTTAATTTTTGATATTTAGGGTCCTCGTTTACACAACGTTCATTTGCAAGAGAGCACCTTGGGTGGAATGCACATCCCGTAGGGGGATCAAGAGGAGATGGTAATTCACCTACAAGTTTTATTCTTTCCCTTTGTGGGATCAGCCATTGGGGTGGCAGATAAAAGCGCCTGAGTGTATGGATGTTGGGGGCTAACAAATATTTGGTCTCTTGATCCATATTCAACAGGAGAACCCAAATACATAACCATCACATCATCTGCAATATGACGTACAACGGATAAGTCATGAGAAATGAATAGATATGCTAAATTCATTTCTTTCTGTAATTCTGATAATAAATTTAAAACTTGTGCCTGAATTGATACATCCAATGCGGAAACAGGTTCATCCAAGACAACAATCTTTGGGCGCAACATTAAGGCCCTAGCAATAGCAATACGTTGGCGTTGACCACCTGAAAACATATGTGGATAGCGGTCATAATGTTCCGGCCTTAAACCAACACGTTCCATCATACTAACCGCTTCTTGGCGACGTTCTGATGATGTCATATTTGTGTTTATTCTTAATGGTTCTTCTAAAATGGTGCCAACTTTTTGACGTGGATTTAAGGAACCATAAGGGTCTTGAAAAACGATTTGCACCATTTGACGCAAATCGATTTTATCTTGCTTAGATGTTGCAGAGGCAACATCTTTTCCCCCTAAACTTAAAGAACCTTCTGTTGGTTGTTCAATTAATGTAACTAAACGTGCCAATGTGGATTTTCCACAACCAGATTCGCCTACTACAGCTAATGTCTTACCAGCCTTTAATTCAAAGCTTGCCCCGCGCAATGCCCGGACTTCCCCACCTTTAGAGAACATGCCGCCTTTTATCTCGTAATAGCGATGAAGGTCATTGGCCTTTAAAACAATTTGATCGGACATTAGGCTATCTCCTTCTTCGCAAACTCACTGGCACTGATAGGTTTTCCATCAATAAGTGGCGTATGGCAGAGAATATCATTCACAATTTCTGGCTCCTTACTGAAACAAATTTCCTTAGCGAATTCACAACGTGGGTTAAATAAACATCCTGTTGGTCTGTCTAATTGCCCAGGTACTACACCGGGAATAGAAGGCAATATTTTGTCGGTTGCTCTTTCAGGAAGGGCATTAAGTAAGGCGTGCGTATAAGGGTGATGGGGGTGGGCAAAAAGGCTTTTAACTTCTTGTTTTTCCACTTGTTGTCCCGCGTATTGAACAACAACTTTCTCTGCTGTTTCAGCAACAACGCCCATATCATGTGTGATAAGGACCAAAGCCATTTTTTGTGTTTTTTGTAGCTCAGCCAAAAGCTCCAAAATTTGTGCCTGAATTGTTACGTCTAGGGCTGTTGTCGGTTCATCAGCAATCAGTAAGCGTGGCTTGCATGCAATCATCATGGCGATCATAACGCGTTGGCTCATACCACCAGACATTTGGTGAGGGAAAGATTTTAAACGAGATTCAGGGGCAGGGATGCCGACTTGATCAAGAAGTTCGACTGCACGTATTTTTCGTTCTGCTTTTGTAAGGTTTGTATGTTCTTTCAAAACTTCCATGATTTGATAACCAACAGTGAAGCATGGATTTAAGCTAGTCATTGGTTCTTGAAAGATCATGGCGATATCTTTGCCTATGATTTTGCGCCGGTCTTTTGAAGACATTGTGCGAAGATCTACACCATCAAACATCATTTTATCTGCTGTGATCTTTGCTGTCCAAGGTAGTAATC
>CBFCZA010000022.1:0-15571 GCA_965602285.1 uncultured Curvivirga sp.
ACCCTTGCAACATTACGCTGCAAAGGTGTTCAAAGTAATAAGCTAATAAAATCTAATACTTAAATTTATAAGTTGCCCATATGCGCAGCGGTATCAAGCATACGACAAGAGAAGCCCCATTCGTTGTCATACCAGCTCATAACTTGAACCAAACGCCCATCCATAACCTGTGTTTGGGTTTGGTCAAAGATAGAACTTGCCGGGTGGTGATTGAAATCAGAAGAGACGAGCGGCAAATTGTTCACAGCAAGGACACCTTTTAGGGGGCCGTTAGCAGCTGTTTCCATAAGGCTGTTGATTTCTTCAATCGTTGTTTCACGTCCAGAGTTGAACTTCAAATCTACCAAAGAAACATTGGCTGTAGGTACACGAATTGCTGAACCGTCAAGTTTTCCTTGTAGGGACGGAAGAACGAGGCCAACAGCTTTTGCAGCCCCTGTAGATGTCGGTACCATTGAAAGGCCAGCCGCACGTGCACGACGTAAGTCTGAATGGCTATTGTCTAAAATACGTTGGTCGCCTGTATAAGCATGAACTGTGGTCATGAAGCCATGTTCGATACCGATATTGTCTTCCAATACTTTGGCAACAGGTGCTAGGCAGTTTGTGGTACAAGATGCGTTCGAAACAATTAAGTCGTCCGCTGTTAATTCTTCATGGTTCACGCCATAAACAACAGTTTTTGTGTTGTCTTTGGCCGGAGCAGAAAGAAGAACTTTTTTTGCGCCAGCTTTTAAATGCGCAGACGATTTCTCTGTGCTGTTGAAGTGTCCGGAACATTCAAGAACGATATCAATACCAAGCTCTTTCCAAGCCGCATTACGTGGGTCGCGGTGGCTAGATACTTTTACCTTGCCTTGACCCATATCAAGCCAGTCTGCACCAGAAGTTACATCGCCAGAGAAACGCCCATGTACGCTGTCATACTGAAGAAGATGGGAGGTCGCTTCAATTGAACCAGGGGTATTAATTGCCACGAGTTCGATATCGCTGCGACCTAATTCATAAGTAGCGCGAGTAACCAAACGTCCAATGCGACCAAATCCGTTAACAGCAACGCGAATAGCCATGTTTCTTCTCCGTATAATTTTGATGCAGAAATAAGGGGTAAAATGAAATTTTCTGCGATGTTAAAGAGATCTTATGATCTCCCTTATATGTTTATAGTAAAACGACCCTACAACTATGTGAAGGGTCGTTCTAATAACTTACTTATGCATCAAGGCCGTCTTTGGCGGCTTGTGCTACGGCCTCCGGTGTGATGCCGAAATGGTTGTAAAGATCTTCTATTGGGGCAGATGCACCAAAACCAGTCATGCCGATGAATGCGCCTTTCATGCCGAGGTATTTATCCCAGCTTTCACGAAGACCAGCTTCAACAGCCACACGAACAGAACCTTCACCAAGAACTGAAAGACGATAATCCATGTCCTGTGCATCAAAAAGTTCCATACAAGGCATAGAGACAACCGCAGTTGGAATGCCTTCAGCTTGTAGGGCGTCGCGTGCGTTCATTGCGATTTCTACTTCAGAACCTGTTGCCATCAATGTAACTTTGCGTTCTCCGCCTTCAGCAGCACGCAGAATATATCCACCCTTTGCTGTAAGGTTTTCTTCTGTATGTTCTGTACGAACAATAGGAAGGCCTTGGCGTGTTAAGGCCAATACAGATGGTGTGTTTTCAGATTCTAACGTCATCGCCCATGCTTCTGCTGTTTCCACTGTGTCACAAGGACGGAAAACATTTAAGTTAGGGATAAGGCGTAAGCTTGCAACATGTTCAACAGGTTGATGGGTTGGTCCATCTTCACCAAGGCCGATAGAATCATGTGTCATAACATAACCAACACGAATGCCCATCAAGGCTGAAAGGCGAATGGAAGGACGGCAATAGTCAGTGAAGACTAAGAATGTTGCACCGTAAGGAATTAACCCACCATGAAGGGCGATACCATTCATCGCAGCAGCCATACCATGTTCACGTACGCCGTAATAGATATAGCTATTTTCATATGCGCCTGCTTGGATTGGCTCCATAGATTTTGCTTTTGTATTGTTTGACCCTGTAAGATCCGCAGAACCACCAAGTAATTCTGGAAGGGCTTCGGCTAATACATTTAAGGTAAGTTCAGAAGATTTACGTGTTGCAACTTTAGTTTGCTCTTCTGATGTTTGCTTTTTGAAGGCGTTAAGCGCCTCTTTCCAGCCTGCTTTTAGTTCGCCTTTTTGACCGCGTTCGAAATCTGCACGCTTTTCTGCGTCCATATTTTCCATGCGTTCGTACCATGTCTCATGTGCTGCGAGGCCACAACGACCTGCCGCACGCCATGTTTCTAGAACATTTTCAGGAATTTCAAATGGGCCATAGTTCCAACCAAGCGCTTCTTTGGTTACTTTTATTTCATCATCGCCTAAAGGTGCGCCATGGGAAGAGGATTTGCCGCCTTTAGAAGGTGAACCATATCCAATAGTGGTTTTGCAAGCAATAAGTGATGGTTTGTCTGTTTCTTTTGCCGCAGCAATGGCTGCTTCAATTGCCTCTGGATCATGACCGTCGATTGCAACAACATCCCAATTGCTTGCCTTGAAACGTGCAAGTTGATCATCAGAAACTGCAATGTCTGTGCTGCCATCAATGGTGATACCATTGTCATCAAATAGAACGATTAAACGATCAAGTTTTAAATGACCAGCCATAGAAATAGCTTCATGGGAAATACCTTCCATCAAGCAACCGTCACCAGCGATAACATAAGTGTAATGATCGACAGCCTCATCGCCAAAACGTGCATTCAAAATGCGTTCAGCAAGCGCCATTCCAACACCATTACCGATTCCTTGACCAAGTGGGCCTGTGGTTGTTTCGATGCCTGCTGCATGACCAAATTCAGGATGCCCAGCTGTGCGTGCATTTAATTGACGGAAATTTTTGATTTCATCAAGTGTGATGTCTTCATAGCCTGTAAGATACATCAATGAATATTGTAACATAGAACCATGTCCGGCACTTAATACAAAGCGATCGCGATCAGGCCAGTTAGGGGCCTTCGGATCAAACTTTAAGAATTTTGTGAATAGGACCGTCGCCACATCAGCCATACCCATAGGCATGCCAGGGTGACCAGAATTTGCTTGTTGAACAGCGTCCATAGACAAGGCGCGAATAGCGTTAGCTAGATCTTTTTGGGGGGCAGCAGACATATTTTAAGGCTCTTTGGCGTATCCAGCGATGCTACAAAAGCATCCGGGTTTCCCTTTTCTATAAGGGCAGGTTGCGCAAGCGCCATCGTTCGCTGAGATTCAACCAGACGACAGCGCGCGCAAAATGCACTTATGGGGCCGTTAGGTCAATGATTCTTTCACCTTCAAAGGGAAAATAATAGAGAAAATTATTTTTAATTATAACTTTCAACCTTTTGCTTGGTTGACGTCGACAGGATCTAGGCTTAATTTTGTTTTGAATATATCTATCGTGTGAAAATTATCATTCTAGTTAGATGAGATAGAATTTTGACGTTAAAATGAGGGTGGTTATGAGCCAACTTGACGAAATAGCTGCAAAATTAGAGGCAAGTTTTGGGCGTCTTGAAGATGCTGTTGACGTGCGATTAAGGCAAGATGCTTCGCATTTTTCTGCTGATGAAGAGTTGGCAGTGAAAAATTCACATGAATTGGAAGTTATACGCCAAGAGCGTGATCAGCTTTATGAAGAGAATAGTTTGTTGAAGCAAGATGCTGCCGGACTGACCCAAAGATTAACCAGTGCCCTTCAAAGATTAGATCGCGTTTTGGCGGATAGTTAAGATTTTTTACGTGAAAGTGAATTGATATGAGCCAATTAGATATCCAAATCAACGGCCGATCGTACAATATTGCGTGTGATGATGGTCAAGAGGCCCATCTTAAAAAATTGGCTGATTTTTTTGGTGGTCGTGTAGAAGAGATGACTGCGTCATTAGGTCAAATAGGGGATGCACGCCTTATGTTGATGACGGGTCTCATGGTTGCAGACGAAATGTCCGATGCCTTTCAAGAAATTGAAAGTTTAAAAGCTGAGGTCGCCGCATTACAAAAGAATAACGACAACAACTTAGCGGAACAAAAAACCGTGGATATGCTTCAATCCATGGCTGTTCGTATTGATGCTGTCGCGGAGAAACTTGAAAAAGCGTAACTCTCTTTTTAGTTATTCTTCTTCATCATCAACATCTATGTCTAGGCCACGACGTTCCGCACGTGGTGTTTTGCCAAACATATCCCGATAGCATTTTGAAAAATGAGAGGCAGATGTGAATCCACTTGCAAAGGCGACTTCTGTAACAGGCATTGTCGTTTGTGTTAAAAGTTTTTTCGCACGGCCCAGACGAAGCTTTAGGTAATAGCGCGCAGGACTTGTGGAAAGGTATCGACTGAATAGGCGTTCTAGTTGTCGGCGACTTAAACCAACACGACGTGCTATTTCATCACGTGTTAAAGCTTCTTCCGTATTTTTTTCCATCTCTGAGATTGCACGGATTAATTTTGGATGGCTAACGCGTAAACGGGCTTGTAGGGGAAGACGTTGGTTGTCATCACCTTCACGAATACGTTCATGCATGAATTGTTCAGACACAGTCCCGGCAAAGTCAGATCCAAATTTTCGACCAATTTCATTTAACATCATATCAAGGGCAGCCGTCCCGCCTGCGCAAGTGAAACGATCCCTATCAATTTCATAGAGCTCCGCGCGCACATCAATATCTGGAAATTCTTCAGAAAAACTATCTAAATTCGCCCAGTGAATGGTGCAACGGTATCCGTTGAGAAGCCCCGCATGTGCCAAAATATGCGCCCCTGTACAAATAGCCCCCATCTGTGTGCCTTCACGGGCCCAGCGACGTAGGTAACCAAAAGTTAGAGCATCGTTATAAACATGTGCATCCACTCCAGAACATACAACAACATTGGTTGGGCGTTTGACTTCTGTTGCTGTGGTATTTGGTGTTATCTCAATACCATTTGATGCCATAACGGGCAGACCGTCACGACTGATAAGCTCCCAAGTATAAACGGTTTTCTCTGCGACTTGATTTGCAAGGCGCAAAGGTTCTAATAGGCTGGTGAATGCAATCATGGAAAATTGCGGTACCAAAAACAAAGAGATATGATCGGGTTTTTCTTCACCGACATCTTTATACATTGCTGGCGATTTCATTCTTTATCGTTCCTATTCAAAACATCGACACATTTAATGAAAATGGTTCGTAGTGTATGATTTCATTTCTCGCCAATAATGCTTTGCTAATTTTCTGTCAATCAACATTTTCTAATTATAGGTGATCAAATTTCATTTATTTTAAATTTGCGAAGAATAATACCTTCCTTGCTCCTCATAATTTTCAGGGAAACATTCAGATTAATAATTCCTAATGAATTTCTGTTGAGACTCAAATTAATTTTACTATAGCAGAGAATGAAATTGAATGTTGGAGTGATTTTGAGCTTGCAACGACAAAAGATTCGCGTCATATCGCTTATTAGAACAGCAGTTCGTTTTTTGATGAGCTGGGGTAGATGTATCAAAATAATGAATTATTCAGGAGCCTATATTATGGGTAAGAAATTAATATCGTCTTTAGCAACAGGCTTTGCAGCTTTTACTTTTATGGGTGTAACAAGTGCAATGGCGCATCCTGGGCATGACATCGTTAATGGCCTTTCTTCTGGCTTCATGCACCCTATTGTTGGTGTGGATCACATGGCGGCAATGGCCTTGGTTGGTGTTTGGGGTGGAATGCTTGACGGTAAGGCGCGTTATCTTTTGCCTATAGCTTTCGTTGTGACGTTAGCCCTTGGTTCTATGTTGGCTCTTGGTGGTTTCACGATCCCAATGTTTGAGGCGGCTATTATGGCATCACTTGTTGGGCTTGGACTTTTGATTGCCTTTAACGTAAAAATGAAAACAGGGCTTGCAGTTTGTACTGTTTCTGTTTTTGCAATTGTTCATGGGTTTGCTCATGGTGTGGAAATGCCACATGAAATGGGCGCAATGACTTATGGTGCTGGCTTCATTGCTGCTTCTGCGGTTTTACATGTTGCTGGTCTTGCATTTGGTCGTGTCGGTGTGTTGATGAATGAAAAGCTTGTTCGTATTGCTGGTGCTTTGGGCGCGGCTGCGGGACTTTTATCTTTCGCATATTAAAAGATCAAAATGTGATTGTTTATATTAAAATGTTCACATAACAGATGTATCGAAATTGAAATTACAGGGCCGAAAAGGGCCCTGTTTTTTTATGCGCCAGAACGTAGCAGACATTGGTTTGATGTCTAGAAAACAAACTTCATATATCTCAAAGACCTTGTCTTTTTAGTGTAATTTATGCAGGGTATAATCATGTTTTAAAGTGACTTGGCATATGCTGTGTCGTAAAAAAATAAGAGATGTCGCAACTACCTGTATAACTGTCGCGTTATCGCGCTTGTAGATGGCTACAATCTCATAAAAGAAATCTAGTTTTACAATAATAGGCCACGACATAAATGGACTATTGGATCTTTGAATTGGAATGGGACGATCATGAGTAAATATTCGATTTTCTCCCTCATGCGTAATGCAATGAGTTATCATGAGAATTGGCAGAAGGCGTGGCGTAGTCCTGATCCAAAAAAAGAGTATGATGTTATCATCATTGGCGGTGGCGGCCATGGTTTAGCAACGGCCTATTATCTGGCAACAGAATGTGGAATCACAAATGTTGCCGTGATTGAAAAAGGTTGGCTTGGTGGCGGTAATACGGGCCGTAATACCACGATTGTGCGTTCCAATTATCTTTGGGATGAATCTGCAGGCATTTACGAACATGCAATGAAGTTATGGGAAGGCCTTAGTCAAGAGCTGAACTATAACGTTATGTTCTCTCAACGTGGGCTGTTGCATTTAGCACATAATATCCACGATATGCAGGAAATAGGACGCCGTGGTCATGCCATTCATTTGAACGGTATCGATAGCCAATTCATGACACCGGAACAAGTTAAAGAAATGGTGCCATTGATCAATATTGATTGCCGCTATCCTGTGTTGGGTGCGTTATTCCAACCCCGAGGAGGAACTGCACGTCATGATGCGGTTGCATGGGGGTATGCCCGTGGTGCAGATGCGGCTGGTGTTGATATTATCCAAAATTGCGAAGTCACAGGTTTTGATATTCAAGATGGTGTTGTTAAAGGCATCGAAACAAGTCGCGGCCACATTGGTGCGAAAAAAGTAGGAGTTGTAACCGCTGGCCATTCAAGTGTTATGGCTGAAAAAGCAGGTTTCCGTATGCCGCTTGAAAGCTTCCCTCTTCAAGCCATGGTGTCTGAACCGTTGAAGCCTTGTATCGATACGGTGATTATGTCTGGCGCAGTTCATGTGTATATCAGTCAATCTGATAAAGGTGAATTGGTTGTGGGGGCAGGTTCCGATAATTTTGTCAGTTATTCACAACGCGGCAGTTTTGATATGATGGACCATATAGTTGGTCCCTTGAAAGAACTTTTCCCCTTCACATCACGCCTTCGTATGATGCGGCAATGGGGCGGCATTGTTGATGTGACTGTTGATAGATCCCCGATCATTACAAAAACACCTGTTGATGGGTTGTATTTCAACTGTGGTTGGGGGACTGGCGGATTTAAGGCAACCCCGGGCTCAGGTAATGTATTTGCACATAGTTTGGCTAATGGGGATATGCATCCTATTGCCTTGCCATTCTCTATGGAACGTTTCAACACCGGTGCATTGATTGACGAAGGCGCGGCTGCTGCCGTCGCCCATTAAGGAGAGATGATATGTTAGTAGTTGATTGTCCTTGGTGTGGTGAACGTGATCAAACAGAGTTCTCTTGTCATGGTGAAGCCCATATTGCACGCCCTGAAAACCCAGATAAATTAACCGATGCCCAGTGGGGGGATTATATATTCTTCCGCCAAAATATTAAGGGATATCAGTATGAACGTTGGGTGCATGATCATGGTTGTCGCCGTTGGTTTAATGCATTGCGCCACACGGTAACTGATAAATTTCATGGAACTTATAAACCGGGTGATAAACAGCCTGCTATTCCCGCGGATGCCAAATCCAATGCAAAACCTCTTGGGGGGAGCAAATAAATGAGCCAAGCTAATCGTTTAAAAACGGGTGGTCGCATTAACCGTGATAAACCTGTTTCCTTCGCATTTAACGGCAAATCTTATCAAGGTTTTGAAGGCGATACCCTCGCCTCTGCTTTGCTTGCAAATAAGGTGAGCCTTGTCGGGCGTAGTTTTAAATATCATCGCCCACGCGGTATTATGACGGCTGGTTCAGAAGAACCAAATGCGATTGTTACTGTGGGTGATCGTACCCGTGCCGAACCAAATACACGGGCGACTGTTGTTGAACTGTTCAATGGACTTACATCCTATAGCCAAAATTGCTGGCCTTCAGTGAATTTTGATATTGGGGCCATCAATAACAAGCTTTCCCGTTTTTTCCCTGCTGGTTTTTATTATAAAACCTTCATGTGGCCACGTAGCCTTTGGATGAAATATGAAGAAGTCATTCGTCATTCTGCAGGTATGGGACGCGCACCAGAAGCGGGCGATCCTGATACATATGCGACCAAACATGACTATTGTGATGTGTTGGTTGCAGGTGGTGGTCCAGCAGGATTATCAGCCGCATTAACTGCTGGTCGTACTGGCGCACGTGTTGTTTTGATTGATGAGCAGAATGAATTTGGGGGCGCGTTACTTTCTGATCATGGTGCCGAGATTGCTGGTGCCCCTGCGTTAGATTGGGTTGCATCCGCTGTAGCTGAATTAAATACAATGGATGAAGTGACCATCTTACCACGTAGTGCAGTAATCGGATATTTCGACCATAATTTCATCACTGTTTTGGAACGCGTTACGGATCATAAGGGTCCACAAGAGAATAATGCGATTCCACGTCAACGGTTCTGGAAAATTCGCGCAAAACAAGTTGTTTTGGCACAAGGCGCTTTTGAACGCCCAATGATGTTTGGTGATAATGATCGCCCCGGTGTGATGTTGGCATCTGCCGTACGAACTTACATCAATCGTTATGGTGTTTTACCGGGCAAAGATATGGTTGTTTTTACCAATAATGATAGTGCTTACAATACCGCATTAGATGCATTTGCGGCAGGGGCGCGTGTGGAAGTCGTTGATATTCGCATCAATCCGCAAGGTCCATTGGTGGAAAAAGCACGTGGGCTTGGCATTCATATTCATGAAAATTCTGCGATCATTGGCACCAAGGGTGAAAAACGCCTTAAGGGTGTTGATGTTATGGAATTGAACACCGAAGGTGACGGTGTTCAAGGGTCAAAAACACATATTGGATGTGACATTGTTGCTATGTCTTCTGGGTGGAACCCTGCGGTTAATTTATTCTCTCAAGGGCGCGGTAAATTACGTTACGATGAAAAGTTAACAAGCTTTGTGCCTGATACCTGCCAATGGGAAAATATCTCTGTTGGGGCCTGTAACGGCGAAATGACCACCAAAGGTGCTCTGTCCGAAGGGGCTGCTGCTGGATTAAAAGCAGCGCAAGCAACCGGTTTTGGTGAAAATGATAAGCTACCTAAAGCTTTGACTGCGCCACAAGATAAACATGCTGATATGCGTAGCATTTGGTATATTCCATCTGACAAACCATTGGCGCATGGCAGGAAACATTTCCATGAATTCCAAAATGATAGCACGGTTGCGGATATTCATATTGCAGCACGCGAAGGCTATATTTCTGTGGAGCATTTAAAGCGCTATACCACAACGGGTATGGGAACGGATCAAGGAAAAACGTCAAACGTCAATGCCATGGCAATTATGGCGCAAATTCGCGGTATTTCTATTCCGCAAGTTGGTACAACGACTTTCCGGCCGCCGTTTGTACCTGCGACTTTTGGAGCTATTGCTGGCCACGAAGTAGGCGAATTATTTCTCCAAAAACGTAAAACATCTATGCATCAAGCCCATGAACGGAATGGGGCGATTTATGAAGATGTTGGCGATTGGAAGCGCCCGCATTATTTCCCTAAGGCAGGCGAAGATATGCATGCGGCTGTACAACGTGAATGTAAGGCCGTTCGTGATAGTGTTGGTATGATGGATGGATCTACCCTTGGTAAAATTGAT
This sequence comes from uncultured Curvivirga sp., assembly GCA_965602285.1. Lineage (GTDB taxonomy): Bacteria > Pseudomonadota > Alphaproteobacteria > UBA8366 > Aestuariispiraceae > Curvivirga. The sequence continues at coordinate 10,165 of CBFCZA010000022.1, forward strand.
ATCCAAGGTAAGGATGCATCCCGTTTATTGAATCTTGTTTACACTAATGCGTGGAGCAAACTAGGTGTCGGCAAATGTCGTTATGGTCTTATGTTGAATGAACATGGTATGGTGTTTGACGATGGTGTTACCACATGTGTAGGTGAAAACCATTATCACATGACCACCACAACAGGTGGCGGTCCACGTGTGGCTGCATGGTTAGAAGAATGGTTGCAAACAGAATATCCTGATTGGGATGTCTATTGTACGTCAGTGACTGAACAATGGGGGGTGTCCATTTTAAATGGTCCAAAATCCCGTGAGCTTTTACAAGAGTTAACTGATATTGATCTTTCACAAGATAATTTCAAGTTCATGGAAATGAAAGAAGGACATGTTGCTGGGGTTCCTGCGCGTATCTATCGTATTTCTTTCACGGGTGAATTATCCTACGAGATCAATGTGCCTTCACGTTATGGTTTGCATGTATGGGATGCTATTTGTGAAGAAGGCAAAAAACATGACCTTTGCCTTTATGGTACAGAATCTATGCATGTCCTTCGTGCAGAAAAAGGATTTATCATTGCAGGTCAAGATACGGATGGCGCAGTGACGCCAATGGATCTGGACATGGATTGGATCGTATCTAAGAAGAAAGGGGACTTCCTTGGTAGGCGTTCTTTCACACGCACAGATACCGCACGTCCTGGTCGTAAACAATTGGTAGGCGTTTTAACCGAAGATCCAAATGTTGTGTTGATGGAAGGTGCCCATTTGGTTGCTGAACTAAAATCAGCACCGCCGATGGATATGTTAGGTCATGTGACATCTAGTTACATGTCGCCAAACTGTGGGCGTTCTATCGCCATGGCGTTGATCAAAGATGGTAAAAACCGTAAAGGTCAAAGTTTCTATGTACCGACCATGGATGGTGGATCTCATAAGGTGACTATTACGGATCCTATTTTCTTTGATAAAGAAGGCACGCGCATCAATGGCGCACCTGAAGCTTAACCCAACGGAGGAATGACACATGATTGAAATGGCAATCAAAAAAGTAAGCCCTCTTGATGGGTTAGCTGGCCCATCGGGCGGTAATCTGAAGCTGAGCGAACTACCTTTTATCGGCAAAGTTACTTTGCGTGGTGATAGTAATGACAAGGCCTTTATCGCGGCTGTAAAAGATGTCTTGGGTTTTGTTCTTCCTAAGAAGGCTTTGACCTTCAAAGAAGGTAAAATCTATTCCGCCTATTGGGTTGGCCCTGATGAGTGGATCATCTATACACCAGAAGATGGTGAAACAGCCTTGATCGGTGGTCTGCACGAAAAACTTGGGGATATTCCAAGTCAGGTTGTAAATGTATCTGATTATTATGTGACCATGCGTTTGTCTGGCCCTGCTGCACGTGAAGTGATTAAAAAGGGATCTCCCTTGGATATTCATCCGCGTAGCTTTACGACAGGACAATGCACGGGGACACGCTTTGCTCAAGCCAGCATCTTTTTAATTCAACGTGATGATAGGCCGACATTTGATGTGCAAGTGCGTATGTCTTTTGCTGAATATCTTTGGAACTATTTCACGGAAGCGGCCAAAGAGTTTGGGTGATTATTTTTCTTGATGAATATCTAAAACGGCGTTGCTTTTACAGCGCCGTTTTTTTATTGGTTAGGATAAACTAGATAGCAATTAATGGTATGTTGATTTAAGCCGTTTGAATGTTTCATCATGAATTTTTTGAGTTGTACCTTGAGTCCACATCTCTTCAATAGCACGATTTATTTTTGGAAAGACGTCTTTATGCTTTTTATGCAATAAATGATATAAATGGGCTGTGTAAATAGGGGGTGCCGCAACATGTATGCCTGAGTCAAAATACTCAGGTTTGCTTAAGGTCAGTTCGAAATCTCGTAAGATAACAACGCCCACATCAATGCGTCCTTTCGCTAACATACGTAATAAATAATCATAATTGTTATAAATTTGAACATCATAGGTGGCCGTTCCTTTTTCTGCGTAAAGCTCCCCCGCCACGATGCCAATTTTAAAGTTTTTTAAATCGCTCCATGTTGTAAAATGATGAGTTATATTCTTTGTGATAACGACGCCATTAATAGTGATTGTGGGCTTATCCATGGATAGTAGATTTGTGAAGGTTTTATCTGTATCAGCGATCCGTCCCGCTTCACCATCGTAAACAACCCCTTTGTTAGCTTCGACCAATGAACGGCGACAAGGAAGGGGTACGAATTTAGCTTTTATGTCAATAGATTTATAAGCAGCAATAAGAGGTTCAATGGCAAATTGATGAGTGACATGATTTTCGCAATATGAAATAGCAACTTCTGATTGAGAGGAAGCTTCGTTTGAATGGGCGTTATTCATCCATGATGACAGTAAAATTAAAACTGCCAAACTAGGTAATTCTATAATTTTTAAAAATTTAAAATTACTGTTGAATCCAAGTATCATATAGACGCCTTGCAATGAATAATAACTAATATTCTAGAAAGCCATTATGCATATTTTGCGTGCAAAAGGAAGGTAAATAAAATTTATGGTAGGCACCGGGAAACTTTTATTTCTAACAGAATAGGAGTTAAGTTATTGATTACATATTCATAAAACTGTTAAACGTTGCCTCAATAGGTTCACGATTTATGTTTTTGGTAATCATGACCAGACGAGATTCTCTATTCTCATCAGGCCAATTTTCCAGCTGCGCAGGAGGATGAAAGACATGTTGAACGCCGTGAACGACCACAGGACCATCTGCTTCGATCACGTTCAATATCCCTTTCATACGCAGAAGGTTTGCCCCATGGGCTGCAGTCATGCTTTCCATCCATTCGACAAAGTTATCCCATTTAATAGGTTTGTCATAAGTGAAGCAAAATGCCTTGATACCGTCCCCATGTCTATTCACATCATGGTGGTGATCATGAGAGTGCTCATGGGAGTGTTCATGGCTATGATTTTCGCTATAGGCTTCTTCTTTAAGCCAAGCGGCAACATCTGAGGTTTTCTTTTCTGGGTCAAAAAGCCCTAGGCCCGTCAGTTCTTTTGCCGCAATTTTTCCCATTTCTGGTTTAAGCTGAACAGCAGCTGGGTTGAGGGTTCTTAAGCGGTTCTGTAGAATCTCTAATCCTGCTTCATCTTCTAATAAATCAGTCTTTGTGAGGAGTAGTTTATCAGCAACAGCAGCCTGCTTTACGGCTTCGGGTTGGGTGTCTAGTTGGTTCATCGCATGAATGGCATCAATGCAGGCAACAACACCATCTAAACGATACCGATGAGAGATCACAGCATCGGTAATGATTGTGTGCAAAATTGGGGCAGGGTCTGCAAGGCCGGTGGTTTCTATCACTAAGCGGTCAAAGGCAGGCACTTCGTTATTCCAACGTTTTTTTAGTAAATCACGCAAGGTTTCAACCAAGTCCCCGCGGATGGTACAACAAAGGCATCCACTGTCCATGATGATCATGTCTTCGACAGCACTTTCAACCAGCATATGATCAAGACCAACTTCGCCAAATTCATTGATCACCACGGCGGTGTTTGCCATGTCCTCTTGTTGCAGCAAGTTTTTAAGCAATGTGGTTTTGCCACTGCCTAAAAAACCAGTGAGAATCGTGATTGGAAAACGTTGGATTTCTTCTTGAACTGCATTTTGTGTATCGGTCATGTTTTTTCCTGCGAAATAAGATGCTCTTTACATATATAAATTAAATCAAGGCCACCAGTTAAAAATCTCAAATTTAAACCCCATAACCTACTTGCACCATAGGCAGAAGCCGTTATTTTAGAGATATGAAATTATTTAGACATTATGATAACCTACCCGCAGAGCATCAAGGCGGCGTGGTAGTGTTAGGGAATTTTGATGGTGTACACCGTGGACATCAGGCAGTCATTGGTTTGGCGGCGGGTATCGCACGGGATTTAGGCGCGCCCTTACAAGTGATGAGCTTTGAGCCCCATCCGCGCCAATATTTTAACCCAGATCAGGAGCCTTTCCGTCTTACCCCGATGCGCAACAAAGTCCATCATGTGGAAGCCCTTAATGTGGACAGCATGTTTGTGGTTAGTTTTGACGAAAAATTCTCTACTTTCACCGCGGACGAGTTTTTACAAGAAGTCCTTGTAGACGGTCTAAAAGCAAAGCATGTGGTTGTTGGTTATGATTTTTGCTATGGCAAAGGCCGTGTTGGAAATATCGAAACGATGACGGCCTATGGTAAGGGGAAGGGCGGGTTCGATGTTACCTCCGTTAGTGCCCAAACCAGTGCCGATGACGAGATCTATTCCTCTACCATCATTCGTGATTATTTGCGGGATGGACAACCGGGATGGGCTGCGGCTGTCCTTGGGCGTCCTTTTGAAATAGAGGCCCATGTGAACAAAGGTGCTCAAGTTGGCCGTACTATTGGTTTCCCGACGGCGAACCTATCCCTTGGTGAATATATTCGCCCAAAATATGGCGTATATGCGGTGCGTTTAGGGTTGGAAGATCAAGGGGAAGTCCTTTGGTATGACGGCGTAGCTAATCTTGGAAAACGCCCAACCGTAGACGGCCTCACGGAACTGTTAGAAGTTCATGTTTTTGATCATGATCTTGACCTTTATGGCAGGGCCGTTCGCGTGGCCCTCATCGAGTTTATCCGTCCTGAGCAAAAGTTTGACGGTCTTGATGCTTTAAAAGCTCAAATCTCTATTGATAGCGATACAGCACGGCGTATCTTACATACCCGCGCTGCTGGGGCCTGATATTCTGGGTTCAAATGTGGCAGTATGATTGCTATATACACATACATTAAGAGTACAAATCATAAATATATTAAAAAATATTGACACTAATAACTTTTAATCATATACAGAACAAATAGTGAATAAAATAATCATAGAATTTGCATAAGTAAAACCCCACAAAACATGGGAAATACGTATCAAATTCATATCTATCAACTCGATTTAAAATAATGTAGAGAACAAATCATGTACAATAATTTCAACTTAAACGCACCACTGGCGAGCAACAGCCCCGCAGACCCAGAGGATACATTGAAGGTAAAAAAGAAGTTAAACAAATTAGGCTATATGGAAATACCATCCTATGGACTGGATGACATGCCAGACAAAAATATGTTTGATGGCATTAAGAAATTTCAAAAAGGAAATGGCTTAAAAGTCGATGGTGTCATGAACCCCGGCGGTGAAACCGAAGAAACCCTCAAAAATAAGGCCGCCAACGATTCTAAACCAACCATAAAACGCCCCCCTATGCCTAAAAAACCAGATATTTTACCAAAGGAACCAGTGGTCACACCAGACCCCACATCTGAAAACACACCAAAACCAAATGAAACAATGCCCATCACGGGTTACATAAAAAATAGTGTAGGTATTGGCAAGGTTAATGCCCCA
>CBFCZA010000023.1:0-15511 GCA_965602285.1 uncultured Curvivirga sp.
ATTGTTCTATTGTAAACCTAATACCCTTTCGCACCGGCTGCATCTACGCGGGTAGAATATGGTGTGGAACGGGTACGCCGAGATATAGCAATAGCAGGTGAATTCATTTTTACTACTCCAAATAAAAAGCGACAGCATCAACTCAACGATACTGTCAGTGTATTAGCTTCATTAATTCATCCTTTGAAATAAAAATTACAATTTTACGATCTTCATTATCTCATAAACGACCAAATAAAATTTTACCTTATAAACGTCACATAACGGAAATTCATATAATTTACACATAAGGGGATTAAGTTTAATTAATGAGAGAAAGTTTCACTTGTAGATTACAAACGAAAAAAAACCCTAAGGGTGCTTACTTTTATGGTCATTTAAATATGTCGCCCCCTAGGGGAAATCACCTATAGAACGGGCTAATCTGTCAATGCGTGTGATACGTAATTCATCCACATTGCAAACGAAGCCCAGCAAGTCTCGAAGCTCCACCCTTCACTGACCTGAAGTGTCAGAAACTTTTTCCGAACGAACTATCTCTCACCCTGAAGCTAGAAGCGCATCTTGCTTTGTGGAGAAATCTTGGTCTGTTGCGCTGACCCGCGCGTATCCATAAACTGCCATGTTAATCACCATAATGTCTTAATAGGGTTTCGACCTACAGTGTAGGTCGTCTCAAAATGCAGAGTTAACTCAAATAAGCACTTATTGTGTATCACCTGAATGACTTCCACAGATATACCTTGATAAGACGTGGAAATAAGATGATGCTTAAATTCAAGAGGTCTGGTTACTTCCAGATAGCAGACGCAATCTGATGCACCTCTGAACTTCCGCTAATAGCCAACAGTGGACATAGTCTATAGGCCGCAAAGCAAGCGCAATGATACTTTTGCATTTACTTTTGGGCTGTTGTTTACTACCGTTATACCATTCGATTATTTTAGGGATTTTGCCAATGCCATACGAAACGACTTGGGAGCAAGAAGGCTGCTACCAACGCTATAGCGGTCGGGTTTCTGAAGAAGATAGGAGACGTGCCGGTGGTGAAATTATGGGAGACGCACGCTTTACTTACATCAAATACTGGATCGTCGATAGCCTAGAAATTGAAGAGTATTTGCTTAATAAGGACGATGCCTTCACAGCCGCGGCCTTTGACTTGGGGGAAGGATATACTAACAGCAAGATTCTTATGGTTTTCGTCGCTACCAACACCGACCATCGGGATAACATCCTGCACTTTACGAAACTGCTTGAAACTGGACAAAGTCCCTGGAAAGTCAAATTGTTCGACGATATTGAGTCCGCAAGGTATTGGATTTCCGAAACCTTAAAGCGTTAACTCCCTGATGCGTTGTAAACAGGCGGTTTAAAAAAAATGCCCCTGACTTCCGCTTTGGGTCAAAAGCAGCAGTAACCACCAGCCTGTAATGATGTCTTCTTTCTCTACGGAAGCAGACATAAAAATAGCCCAATCTAAAATCTAGATGGCAGGTAGAACGAAGCAGGCTATTACACTTTGGTTTGAGGGTGTGGTTGCAAGTAAGTCATGACTGACATTTGTATCACCCCGAAAGGTGCTAAGTGATTAAAATGCTCTAGAAATGAGAAAACCCAGCGTTTTTATGGCTGGGTTAAAATAATGGCGACCCCTACGGGATTCGAACCCGTGTTGCCGCCGTGAAAGGGCGGTGTCCTAGGCCTCTAGACGAAGGGGTCATAGAGATAAGCAGCAGATGCGTCTGTGCTGTGGGAGTTGATTTAAAGAACCTCCCCCCTTTGGTCAAGTCAAAAAAGCAATGTTTTTAAAAGATAAATTTTTCAACACCATAATAAACTGGCATCAAAATTGCTGATTACTTCCCTAAGAAGATTTCATTCGGCAATATCTGCCGTGGAACTACGTGATAAGAGGATAATAAAATGTCATTCAATGGTCTGTTCACTACAGGTGTTTCTGCCCTTAGGGCACAAGCACGGAATTTTGAGACTATCAGTGATAACATCGCAAAAACTAATTTGCCGGGTTATAAATTCTCTGAGGTACAAACACGTATAAGCTCCGCTGGCGGCTCTAATCCATTTGGACAACTGAATGGTACGGGCACAAATATAAGAACACGCTTTGATTCTGACGGCCAAGCGATCGTAACAGAAGAACCACTTGATGCTGCACTCGTGGGCAAAGGTTTTTTCATTACAAGTGACAAGCTTTCTGGTGGTGATATGCTTTTAACGGAAGCTGGACAATTTCGTGTTTCGCGCGACACATCCGTAGACACGAGTAGTTATCTTACTGATCCAACAGGCCATTATGTTATGGGTTGGGAATATGACCCACAAACAGAGACTTTTGCCACAGGAACAACAGAAGATTCATTAGGGGCAATTCGTATTGATCGCCTATCAGATGTATATGAAGCCGTTGGTTCAAGCTATGCAAAAGTATCAGCCAACTTGGATGCGGATTCTACAACTGGCTCTAACCATAAAATTAGTTTTAATATTCTCGATGGTACCGGCAGCGCCGATGATGTATCTGATGATCGATATATTGAGATGTCCTTTACAAAAACTGCGACAGCAGATTTATGGGATGTAACCTTTTCTGCAGAAGATGGTGTCGTCAATACAGCACCTATCCAATTACAATTTGATGCAACTGGTAGCAATGTAAATATCGTTGGGCAAACTGATGCCGCATTAGATTTTTCAGTAGATTGGAGCAATCCAACAGCTTCAACCAATTTCCCACTGAACCTAAATGAATTCACACAATTTTCAGGTGGTCATGTTTTAAATGAAATCGCGTCAGATGGTTATAACGATGGATTGCTTGTTGATGTTTATTTTGGGGAAGAAGGTATTCTTCAAGGTGCATTTTCAAATGGCGTAACACGTCCCATAGCTAAAATTGCAATTGGTGACGTCCCTAATCCAGGTGGTTTATATAGTGCAGGAAGCACACATTTCGCCGCAAGTAGGGATTCTGGAGATCTCATTATATTGGATCCAGAAGTAACTACCCGTGCAATATTTGTAGCAGGTTCCTATGAAGCTTCATCTGCGAACATCAATACAGAATTCACCAAATTGATACAATCACAGCATGCTTATAGTTCTGCTGCGACCACAATTCGTACGATTGATGAAATGTTACAAACAGCTAATAAAATGAAATAATAGAACAACTACCTAACGGGTGCTGCGTCTTCAATCATAATTTGAACGCTTTCCCGTCCTTGCCAAGTATCAATTTGCAAACGTCCGGCTAAATGCACTGGCAGCCCATTGTTCGCGGAAAGCAATATATCGCCTAACGGCTGATCTGCACATCGGAAGGCAATGGCCTTAATCCAATTGCCTACACCTGCCCCAGACACTTGACAACTTACATGATCTGCACCAACAATTTTGGGCTTAATGATTTTTACATTTTCTAAAATGAACTTTGGAGTCGCATTTCCTGCGCCAAATGGGGCTAATTGTTCCAATATCTGAACCAAATCAACAGTTGCACCACTCGCTTGCAAAGACCCATCTATTGTCAATGTTGGAATAAGCTCCATATCAGCAACTTGGTGAGCAATTCGCTCGTTTAAATAATCACGAAACGCATCACTTTTGTCTTCACTAACAGTGAAACCAGCTGCCATTTTATGGCCCCCACCATTCATGAGCAGCTCCACTTGATGGGCCGCGATGACATTTGACCCAAGATCAACGCCCTCAATGGATCGCGCAGACCCCTTCCCTATGCCGTTTTCTAATGCCACAACACAGGTAGGTTTATTGTATCTATCTTTAAGGCGACTGGCGACAATACCAATTACACCAGCATGCCACCCTTCAGAAGCCACATAGATAATGGCATCTCCACAACTATCTCGCTCCACCATCTCAATAGCTTGCTCAAGACAGGCTGCCTCAATTTCTTTTCGGTCCGTATTAAACTGATCGAGCTCTCGCGCAATTTTAAGAGACATATGGGGGTCATCAGAGGATAATAGTCGAGTACCCAATGCAGCCTCGCCAACACGCCCCCCTGCATTAACACGGGGCCCCATTTGGAATCCCAAATGATATGCAGAAGGCAAACCATCAACGGCGGAGACATCAGCTAATGCTTTTAAACCTATATTTCGTCGGGCCGCCATGATCTTTAGGCCTTGTGATACAAAAGCTCTATTCACACCTTTTAATGGAACGACATCACAAACAGTACCAAGGGCAACAAGATCAAGTAATAGTCTAATGTCAGGTTCTTTTTTACCTTCAAAGAAACCGATAGCACGTAGAGAGCGATTTAAAGCGACCACAAGTAAGAAGACAACGCCAACCGCTGCCATATGCCCATGGGGGCTAAGATCGTCTAAGCGGTTAGGATTAACTACAGCTACAGCATCCGGCAAATGTGCCTCTGCCGTGTGGTGATCCATGACGATCATATCTATACCGGCCTTCGTTGCATCCTTAAGAACATCAAAAGCAGTGATGCCACAATCCACAGTAATAATACTACTGCATCCCTGTTCTTTTAATTTTAATAACGCTGGTAAATTAGGTCCATAACCTTCTGACATTCGATCAGGAATATAGACTGTTAAATCAACACCAATCATATTGAAATAGCGTTTTAGAACGGCCGTAGATGTTGCACCATCTACGTCATAATCACCGAAAACAGCAACTTTTTCATTTGATTTTATCGCAGATACAAGATGTGAAACTGCTTTGTCCATATCCATAAGATGAGAAGGATCAGGGAGAAGTTCTTTTAGGGAAGGATTTAAAAAGCTTCCCGCATCATCAAGACCAATACCGCGGGCCGAAAGGATTCTGCCAATAATATCAGGCAAAGAAAAACGCTGGCAAAGTGCCAACGCTTCTCTTTCATTACCTTCACGCAAATGCCAACGCTTACCTGAAACGGACTTCTCAATTCCAAGGAAAGCTTGCTGCATCGTCTATATTACCATTTAACCCAAGTTTTACGGGTAAAGTTATGTTCTGCTTCAATTTTACGAACTGTACCAGATTTAGAACGCATGATGAGAGTATGTGTAATCGCCTTATCAGCAAGAATTCTAACACCATTCAACATAGAACCATCAGTCACACCAGTCGCAGAGAACATAACGTCCCCTTTAGCCATGTCTTCTAATTTATAAACACGATCTAGATCCGTGATACCCCATTTAGCTGCGCGACCACGTTCGTCATCATTGCGGAACAATAGACGACCTTGAATTTGACCACCAATGCAACGTAATGCAGCTGCTGCCAACACACCTTCAGGTGCACCACCACTACCCATGTATAAATCAACACCTGTTGATGGGTCAGCTGTAGAAATAACACCAGAAACGTCACCGTCACCGATAAGCATAATGCGGGCACCACAATCACGAACAGCTTGGATCATCTCAGCATGACGTGGGCGATCAAGGATGCAAACCAACATGTCTTCAAGATTTTTACCTTTTGCCTTGGCAAGGTTGATCAAGTTTTCTTTTGGTGTCGCATCAATATCTACGATACCTTCTGGCAAACCACCACCAACAGCGATTTTTTGCATATAAACATCTGGTGCATTCAAGAAGTTACCTTCTTCAGCCATTGCAATAACAGCCAGTGCGTTTGGGCCACCTTTGGCAGTGATTGTTGTACCTTCCAGTGGATCAAGGGAAATATCAACTTTTGGACCAGTACCAGTACCAACTTCTTCACCAATATAAAGCATAGGGGCTTCATCACGCTCCCCTTCACCGATAACAACAGTACCTTGAATATCCATTGCATTTAAAGCAGTACGCATAGCATCAACCGCGGCTTGGTCAGCGGCTTTTTCATCGCCTTTACCAATCCAACGTGAAGAAGCTAACGCGGCTGCTTCTGTTACACGACATGCTTCTAAAGCAAGGTTACGTTCTGTAATAGCCATTTAATAATTCCTTAAGCCAATGCTCATCTTAATCGAAAGAGCCTATATAGCATAAACAGTGATTTCTGTAGATGCCTATTAAATCATTTTATATCTTAGTCTTCAGCAAAACGTTCGATACGGATCATACATGTTTCCGCGTCAATGTTTTTCAACTTTGCCATTTTTTCTACTGCACGTGCAACAGAAGCCTCACTCGCCTCATGGGTTGTCATAACAACAGAAACATTTGATCCTGGTGCGCGCCCACGCTGTAAAATGCCCTCAATAGAAACATTTTCCTCTTTAAGAATATTCGTAATATCAGCCATAACACCCGGCACGTCTAATACTTTGAGGCGGATATAGTAGGAACCACTGTGGTTGTCCATACTCAATGTTGCTTTTTCTACTAATGCAGCAGCTGGTACCCCAAAGGCAGGGACAATGCGACCACATGCGATATCAACAATATCTGCTACAACAGCAGAGGCTGTTGGGCCAGCACCCGCGCCCCGACCTTCTAATACTGTAGTACCGACATAATCGCCTTCTGTTACAACAGCATTAAAGACACCTTCAACACCCGCAATAGGTTTATCCGCCGGTACCATCACAGGATGGACACGTTGAAAAATACCCTTATCACCATTTTCTGCAATACCTAAAAGCTTGATTTTAAAACCAAGCTCTTCTGCATAATCAATTTCTGTCGGGCTAATCTGACGAATACCTTCAACATGAACGCCAGCAAAATCTACCTTTGTACCAAAGGCTAAGCTTGCCAATAATGCTAGTTTATGTGCTGCATCCACACCATCAATATCAAAACTTGGATCGGCTTCCGCATAACCTAACTCTTGCGCTTCTGACAATACGTCTTCAAACGCACGCCCAGTTTCACGCATGGTTGTTAAGATGTAATTACATGTGCCATTTAAAATTCCATGAAGACTAGAAATTTGATTCCCAGCCAAACCTTCACGAATCGCCTTGATCACAGGAATGCCACCAGCAACCGCAGCTTCATAAGTAAGTGCAACGCCTTTTTCTTCTGCAAGAATAGAAAGTGCATGACCATGATGTGCCATCAAAGCTTTATTAGCAGTGACCACATGCTTACCGGAATTTAGTGCAGCTTCAACAGCAGCCTTGGCAGGTCCATCACTGCCGCCAATTAATTCTACATAAATTTCAGCATCCGCATCGCGTGCCATTTCAACAGCATCATCATACCAAGTTAAACCCGTAATATCACAACCACGATCACGTGAGCGATCACGTGCAGAAACCGCAGTAACAGTCAGTTTCTGTCCAGTACGTGCGGTCAATACTTCAGCCTGTGCTGAAAGTAATTCTACAGTTCCTGCACCAACAGTACCAAGCCCTGCTATTGCTATTTTTACAGGTTTATCATCTTTGCTCATGAGCGATATCTCTTTCAAACTCAGTTATTGTTTAACGATTTAATTTTATAATCAAATTAATAGATCACGCATATTACGAATAGCTTGTCTTATTCTTTGGGTATTTTCAACCAAACCAAAACGCACATGTCCATCACCATATTCGCCGAACCCAATACCAGGTGCGACAGCAACTTGTGCTTTATCCAATAACAGCTTGGAAAATTCAAGAGACCCAAGGTGTTTATATTTATCCGGTAGTGGTGCCCATGCAAACATTGTTGCTTCTGGCGAAGGAATATCCCATCCAATTTTTGCCAAGCCATCGATAAGAATATCTCTACGTTCCTTATAAATGGCACGAACTTCATCTACACAATCCTGAGAGCCATTCAGTGCCGCAGTAGCCGCTACTTGAATCGGCGTAAACGCACCATAATCTACATAGGATTTAACCCGAGCCAATGCTGCTACTAGTTTTTTATTTCCAGAAGCAAACCCAACACGCCATCCGGGCATCGAATATGTTTTAGATAAAGATGTAAATTCAATGGCAATATCGCGCGCCCCCTTCACCTGCAACACAGATGGTGGTGGCGTATCCCCAAAGTATATTTCCGAATAAGCAATATCCGAAAGAATGTAAATATTATGAAATTTGCAAAAATCGACGACTTCTTCATAGAAATCTAAATCAACGCAATGTGCCGTTGGGTTTTGCGGAAAATTCAAAACAACAGCTAAAGGTTTTGGAATGGAATGGGCGACAGCTCTTTCCATCTCATACATGAAATTATCACGGAAAGTTTCATCACTTCCCCCTGCAGGCATGTGACGGATAACGCCACCTGCGATGATAAAGCCAAAAGTATGGATAGGATATGTAGGATTTGGAGACAAGATCACATCACCGGGGCTTGTAATCGCCTGTGCTAGATTTGCTAATCCCTCTTTCGATCCCAAAGTAACAATCACTTCACTTTCTGGATCTAGTTCAACATCAAATCTACGCGCGTAATAGCCGCAAAGTGCTTTTCGTAACCCAGGAATACCACGACTTGTAGAATATCTGTGTGTTCTAGGGTCCTGAATTGCTTCAATCATTTTATCCACAATATGCTGTGGTGTTGCCCCATCAGGATTTCCCATACCAAAGTCGATGATATCTTCCCCTCTCGCTCGTGCGGCGGCTTTCATACTATTCACTTCTGCAAATACATATGGTGGCAACCGTTTTATGCGATGGAATTCTTCAATCATCGTTCTTTTTCACCTCGTAGGAAAGTTAATGTTATTTATATTTAAGGAAATCTATTTAAGGAAATAAATCTCTGCTCTTCTATTGTAAGCATGGTCAGCTGCACTATTGCCAGTACGAATTGGCTGATTAGCACCACGGGCATCCATGACAATCAGATCTTTGGGAATGCCAAGTGCGTTTAATGTACTTACAACATTTACTGCGCGATCTAAAGAAACCTTATAATTTATCAAAGCTGGATTTTTTACTGCTGGAGAAACAGGAATACTTGCATGCCCTATAATTACTAGGCCTGAATAAGCATTCTTGCCGTATAAATCGGTTACCTGCGCTAAAATAGCCTTATCATTGTTACTTAGTACAGCATTGCCTACTGAATAATATAAGGTCGCGATATGCGTTCCAGAGTTAGCTTGTTCTTCTGCGCGATTAGCTGAAAGTGCGGCGACGGCCTCTTGTGAAGATTGAACTTGAGCAACATCAACAGGCGCGCCTACTTCCGTTGAAGAAGGCTTCACTAGCTTAATTTGCTCTTCCACTGCAGGTACAGAAGGTACCTGTGGCTCTATAGGTTCAGGAATCGGCGCAGGTTTGGGCTTCTCAGCAATCTTTGGCGTAGAAATTTTAACGCTACTTGCCTCTGGTGTTTTTAACGTTGGCCCTTCTGACGTTTGGTTTATTGTTGTTGCTACAGGTGGGCTAGAAGGTGCAGGCACTGGGGTTGCCATTGCAACGGGGGCTGATACAGGTTTAGCTTTTTCCTCACTTGGTATTTGTTGAGATCGAATCACCTGATCTGTGTAATGTGCATTTTGATTATCAGCTACTAAACCAGATTGAAGTTTTTCATATTCTTCAGCGATAGCAGGTGTTTCTGGACGTTCTGGTACTTCACCTAATTTTGGAAATGCATCATTTTCACCGGGGATAGAAGCATCACCTTCAGTAACCTCTTCTTCATCACTACTGAACCAACCACCTGAAATTCCCTCAGACACATCTTGAGTGAAAGAGCTACAAGCACTTAAGCTTAATGCAATAGCAGTAGATATAACCAACAAGCGAATTTTTATCATTTTTCCCCGCAATGACGAACATCTAAAAACGTTCAACAAATGAGTATAGAACAAGAAAAGAAACACACATCACCCACGATAGGCAAAATACGTCTTCTCCAAAAATTTAGGCGTATCATAAATAACGGATATAGCTGGGGCAATAACGGATTGGCGATTTTTCTCAAAAGCAGGCAATTAAATGACTAAATTCGAAAAAAACGAACCTTAAATGATCTATTCGTTGAGTTTAAGGGATCTGCATGTTTGAATAATATATTGTTTTCATATTAGGTTTTGGGATTTTCACATGGCTGATAATAGTAACGACTTGAACAACCTATTCACTGCTCCAGAAGGCTTCAATCCAGACGTTTGGGCAGAAAATTGGGCCAACTTAATGGAATTAACCCAAACTTCCTTACAAGAAATGGTCGAAAACTCCCAAACTGCGATGCCATCAGGCGATATACCTAGCGGTGGAATGGTTGATCCTTTTAATTTAGGCACGGCATTCCTTCAATTGACACAAAGCATGATGCAAAACCCTGAAAGCTTGGTCAAAACACAGTCTGAATACTGGAATAACATGCTAAACCTGTGGCAGCAGACGGCAGAACAAATGATGCCGTCAAATGAAGAAACACCAGCATCACAAAATGTCATAGAACCCGATAAAGGTGATCGTCGTTTCAAGGATGAAGCATGGAACGAAAACGCAATTTTCAGCTTTCTAAAGCAATCTTATTTACTGACAGCAGATTGGATGCATCAAACCGCCAAAAATACTGATGGCTTAGATGAAAAATCAGCACAAAAAGTTGATTTTTTTACCCATCAGTTAACCGATGCTCTATCTCCCACTAACTTTTGGATGACCAACCCCATTGTTTTAAAAGAAACATTAGAGAGTAACGGTCAAAACCTTCTAAATGGCTTTGAAAACATGAAGACCGACCTTGAAAGAGGTAAGGGTAAATTAAAGATTTCCATGACAGACCCGAATGCCTTTTCTGTAGGAGAAAATTTGGCCACGACAGAAGGTAAAGTTGTCTATGAAAATGAACTGATGCAGCTTGTACAATATAGCCCACGTACTAAAACAGTTTATAAACGCCCTCTCCTCATCATTCCACCTTGGATCAATAAATTTTACATCTTAGATCTTGGAGAGAAAAAATCATTCATTCGTTATGCCTTAGATCAAGGCCATAGTGTATTTATCATCTCATGGATAAATCCAGATTCATCCCTTCGTGACAAAAACTTTGAAGATTATATGTTAAGAGGCCCTCTTGCCGCCCTTGATGCCATTGAACAAGCAACAGGAGAGGCTTCTGTTAATGCGATCGGTTATTGTATTGGTGGAACTTTATTATCTGCAACCTTAGCTTATATGGCAGCGAAAAAGGATGATAGAATAAATAGTGCCACATTCTTTACGACCTTAATGGATTTTCAACAAGCTGGAGAATTAAAAGTCTTCATTGACGAGGAGCAAATCCAAAACATCGAATCGAAGATGGTTGATGATGGCTATCTTGATGGGGGGGACATGGCGATGACATTCAATATGTTACGGCCAAATGATTTAATATGGTCCTTCGTCATCAATAATTATCTACGTGGCAAACAACCATTCCCATTTGATTTATTATATTGGAATTCAGACAGCACGCGGATGCCTGAAAAAATGCATAGCTTCTACCTAAGAAATATGTACCTCAATAATAACCTTATCAAACCAAATACGCTCAATTTAAATGACACACCCATTGATTTAACGAAAGTTGAAACACCCACCTTCATTCTTTCCACTAAGGAAGATCATATTGCACCATGGCTTGCGACTTATTCAGCAGTGAATGCATTTTCTGGTCCTGTAAAGTTTGTCCTTGCCGGATCAGGCCATATTGCTGGTGTCATTAACCCACCGGGGGAAAAAGAAAAATATGGTTACTGGGTGAATGATAAGAAAGAAGAAACACCAGAAGCATGGTTTGAAGGTGCGAAACAAACAGATGGCTCTTGGTGGCCGGAATGGCAAAAATGGCTTAGCCGTAAATCAGGAAAAAAAGTACCTGCCCGCATACCTGGAGCAGGAAAACTACGAGCTATTGAAGATGCCCCTGGTCGCTATGTAAAGATGCGTTGATATCAAATCATTCATAGTATTAACCATATCTATGGCTGCCATTAACTTTTTAACTTTGCCTTTCCTCTAGTGATCTAGGTATTTATTAGAAAATAACTATACCCTTTTAGGATGGCAAAAAAATGACGGTGACTTTAGACAGCACAGAAGTGCAACCTGACCTTAATGATGTGAAAATTCATCATGTGGATGTGGTTCATGCAAATGCAAAAAACTTTGAACAATTCGGTACTATTGTCACCGATTACGAAGCTGAACAGGTTGAAATCAAAGTCTGGCCTGCGCAAGGATGGCGCAAAGTAGATGAGAACACAGGCGATGAAGGCGGCATTACAGAAGGCCCCTTTGAAATGTTTCGCCAAGGCGACATGATGTGTGCAGAAAACCACGCTGTAAATGGTCATTATATTACTGGGTGGTTCGGCAATCCTGCCGATGCAGATAAACATTCTAATCGTAAAGATTACTCGCGTATTTACGTCCGTGAAGCCAATTACCACCCAGATGGTGGACAAGTATTCTATCCACGTGAAGGCCAACCATTCATAGCGCTTCTTGCCTTACCCGGCGATGACATAAAACCAGAAGATTTTATTGCCTTTTATTGCGATGGAAGCTTTGGCGTACAAATAAAGCCAAACATTTGGCATCAACCACCCTTCTCTGTGAATGAAAGAATGGTTTTTGATGATAAACAAGGAGCTGTACATGCATGCATTTCCGTTGATTTTATCAATGAATTTAATACATATATTAGTTTTGAGGTCAAAGCCCCCTCTTAAAATTTTCACTAAATCCTCCCCTGAAAACTGCTAGCTTCAAGGGAGGGTTAGTTACGTAAAAATCGTTATGACTTCATACGTGCATTCGTCGGGTCATAAAGGGATTTCATGCCAACAGCCTCAACTTTAATCGGGTATTTCTGATTGAAATATTCGATTTCAAGTTCTTTGCCTTCCACTCAATATTCATATGGTATATTACCAAGTGCAATGTTCTTTCCAACACTCGGACCATAAGCCAAGCTAGTTGTATAAGAACGGCGACCAAGAGCATCGATCAACACTTCGTTTGTATCGGGATCGATAATCGGGCAATTTCCTACCATGTAACGTGCAACACCATCTTTGTCACTATTATCAGTAACAGTCATGGTACAAAGCATGGCTGGTTGATGATCACGGCCACGCTGCTCGATATTCGCAGCTTTACCACGGAAATCAGCAGCCTTGACTTTTGGACGGGCTAAACCAGCTTCCAACAGGTTATAATGAGACAACAAGTCAGCATTTTGCAAACGTAAACTTTTTTCCAAACGACGGCTGTTCGCATAAGTTTCAATGCCAATTGGGGTGATACCTATTTCGTGGAACATGTCCCAAAGCGCGAGACCATAGCTCATGGAGAAATGAAGTTCCCATCCCTGTTCACCAACATAAGAAATACGGAACCCTTTAACCGGAATACCACGTAAGTAGAAGTCCTGACAGGCCCCGAAACCAAAATTATCGATATCCAAAGCCGAAGGCGTATCTGCAAGTTTTTGTAAAGTTTCACGGGCATTAGGCCCCCAAACACCAATACATCCATAATGGTCTGAGCGATCTTCAACAAAAACATCCCAACCTTTATCTTGCGCGGTTCGGCGTAAGTATGTTGCATCACGGTTACCCGCATCCCCCCCATCAATCATTTGATAGCGATTTTCGCCCAAACGAATAACAGTCAAATCCGCAATCACGCCACCATTATCATCTAAGAAGTTGGTGTAAACACCTTTACCAATGGCTGTATCACCGGCAACCTTCGAAGAACAAACATATTCCATCAAGGACGCTGTATCAGAGCCAGTGATATCATAAATGGCAAAGTGAGATAGGTTAACCATGCCTACATTTTCAGAAAGCTCCAGATGTTCAGCATTAGAAACGCGCCAGAAATGCCTGTTATCCCACTCGTTCTCTCGTACAGGAACCCTATCACCATACTTTTCTAGTAAATGTTCATTACTGGCATAACCATGTGCACGTTCCCAACCAACGATTTCCATGAAATGACCACCTAATTCCTTCTCACGTAAATAAGAAGGTGAAGTACGAAGATTGCGACCTTTAGAATATGGTTCGCGATCATGAACAGGCGGGTTGTAGATTTTAAATGCTGATTCGAAACAACGATCAGAAATATATCGTTCTGATTTTTGGATATTGTAATAACGCGCATAATCAATTGGTGCGTGATCTAATTCAGTTTGGCCGTCCGTCATCCAATCTGCGATCACCTTACCCGTGCCGGGCCCATCTTTTACCCAAACGGATACGCCATACCAAAGACCACGAACATCAGGAGATTCACCAATTGAAGGGCCGCCGTCTGCGGTAACCTGAAGAAGCCCATTGAACGAATGTTTCTCATTATAACCAAGCTCTCCCAAAATTGGCGTCAATTCCATTGCGCGTTCTAAGGGCTCCATGACCTGTTCCATATCCAAGTCACGCTGTGAAGGAGACAAACGGGCTTGTTCTTTTTCTAAGATATCACGGGGGTGTACTAAACGAGGTTCTTTTTCTTCGTAATATCCCCATTCGATCTGGCCACCTTCAGACGTGCCAGCAGCACCAGTATCACGTAGATATGCAGAATTTCCTTGATCACGCAGAAGCGGATAGCCAATTTCTTTACCTGTACCGTCAAATTCGTCATATGGTCCAAAGAAAGTTAACGGATGATCAACTGGCATCACAGGGATATCTTCGCCTGCCATCTCTGCGATCAAACGTCCCCAAAGACCAGCACAAACTACAACATAATCTGTTGCGATATACCCTTTTTCTGTTTGCACACCTTTAATGCGACCATCAACTATATCAAGGCTTGTACATGAACAATTTGGTATCGTTTCTAATTTTCCAGTCGCTTCAGCTTCCAAAATCATCTCACCTGAAACGGTCTGAGAACGTGGAGTCACAAGGCCTGCATCAGGGTCGTAAAGTGCACCTTGAATGAGCGTTTCATCAACAAGAGGCATCAATTCCTTCACCTTTTCAGGCGTGATCATATGCACGTTACTACCAAAAGCACGACCAGAACTCACCCGTCGTTCAAGTTCTATCATTCGTTCATCATCGCCAACACGAGCAACCTCGATACCGCCTATACGTTCATAGCGACCGCGCTTCTCAAAGAAATCTATGGAATATTTTGTGGTATAAACTGTCATTTGATCATGTGCTGTCATGAAGCAAAAATCAGAAGCATGTCCCGTGGATCCAATGTCTGTTGGAATCGCCGACTTATCGATACCGATAATGTTATCCCAACCCCTTGCAATCAGGTGATGGGCAACAGAAGCCCCGACGATGCCGCCTTGACCAATGATAACGACCTTCGCGCTTTTTTGAAATTCTGCCATAGAAACTGTCTCCGAATGTGACGAATTTAGTTAGAATTAATGATTAGAATAGCTTATCGCAACGTTCGACGCGAGCATATCTATCGTATGTAAATTAAGCCATTTTCAAAAGAGATCGACCTCATCAACTTTTAAAGAAATATACTGCTCTTTATGACAAGACTTAAAGCCTGACGACACTTTCTTTGGGTAGAGCGAACTCTCATCAATACAGACAAAATAAAAAGGCCGGAGAAATTTTCTCCGGCCTTTAAAATTATATAAAGTCTTTGAGAGTTAGACTTAGACTTAGACTT